>JAPOWL010000349.1 GCA_026707615.1 Acidobacteriota bacterium
GCGATCGTCGTCGGGACCGTGCTGGAGAGCGGCGCCCCGGAGCCCCGCAAGATGCGGGAGTCGTTCGCGACGGGCCAGGAGGTCGTGCCCGCGTACGAGGGATGGGAGCCGAACCCCGACGGGTCCTTCAACCTCGTTTTCGGCTACTTCAACCGGAACTGGGAAGAGGAGATCGACATCCCGCCCGGTCCGAACAACCGCCTCGATCCGGGCGGCCCGGATCTGGGCCAGCCGACGCGCTTCCTGCCGCGGCGCAACCGCTTCCTCTTCAAGGTCCACGTGCCGGCGGACTTCGGCGACGACGAAGTGGTGTGGACGCTGACGAGCCCCAACGGCGAGACGAAGCGAGCCTACGGAACGCTGCATCCCGACTACTTCATCGACAACAGCGTGCTCATGGCGAACAACGGCGGGGGCGCGTCCGGCGACATCTACAAGAACCAGACGCCGGACCTCCTGCTCGTCGGCGGGACGAAGCGCAAGGTGGAGGCGGGGCAGTGGGTGACCCTCTCCGCCTACGCGAGCGATGACGAGTTGCCGAGGCCGCGAGCGATGCGTCGCTTCGATCCGACGAAGCCGCCGGTGAACGTGACGCCGAACGCGGCCACCGGGCTCCGCCTGTCGTGGTTCGTCTACCGCGGCGGCCCCGGTGAGGTGCGTTTCAATCCGCCGCAGTTCAAGGCGTGGGAGGACACGCGGAACAACGCCGACTCGCCGTTCTCTCCCGGCTGGAAGACGCCCGACGCGCCTCCGATGGGCAAGTGGGTGGTGCAGGCGCGGTTCAGCGAGCCGGGGACGTACATCCTGCGTTGCCTCGCCCACGACGGCGGGCTGATGGCGCACGAGGACGTGACCTTCGTCGTCGAGTGACCCCCGTCGCCCCGTTCGGACCGGTTTTCAACCCGCCGACCCCCGTTGCGACACGCGCGCAGCGGGGGTCGTGTTCCTTCCGCGGTCCACCGCGCCCGCTGGCGAAGCCCCGCGGGCCCCTGTCGCAGCCTCCGGATCGGGCACCGTCAACGGGGCTCGTGCCTTCAGGCCTTTGCGGGCCGGTTGCCCGCTGGTGTTCCACGACCCGCGAAGCGCCGCGAGGCTACACGTCCAGATCCAGGGCGTCGTCGGCCCGTTCCATGATGAAGCGGAAGCGGGCGGAGGCGTCGCGGCCCATGAGCTCGGCGATGACCCGATCGGTCTTCAGCCCGTCCTCGATCGCGACGCGCAGCAGCCGTCGCGTGGCCGGATTGAGCGTCGTATCCCAGAGCACGCGCGGCATCATCTCCCCGAGTCCCTTGAAGCGGGTGATCTGAGGCTTCGCGCCCCGCCCGTTCGCCGACCTCGCCTGCGCGAGCAGCCGGTCGCGGTGCGCGTCGTCGACCGCCCAGTGCGTCTC
Source organism: Acidobacteriota bacterium (assembly GCA_026707615.1). Taxonomy (GTDB): domain Bacteria; phylum Acidobacteriota; class Vicinamibacteria; order Vicinamibacterales; family UBA8438; genus JAGWAJ01. The sequence continues at coordinate 1,391 of JAPOWL010000349.1, forward strand.
CTTGCCGATGTCGACCCGATAGAGCGGGGGCTGGGCCAGAAAGACCTTGCCGTTCGTCACGAGGGCCGGCAGGAAGCGGTAGAAGAACGTGAGCAGCAGGGTGGCGATGTGGTGGCCGTCCGAGTCGGCGTCCGCGAGGATGATGACGCGGTCGTAGCGCAGCTTGCCGAGGTCGAACGACTTCCCGAAGCCGCAGCCGAGCGCGGTGACGACGTCGGAGAGCTCCTTGTTGGCGAGCACCTTCGAAACCGGTGCGCTCTCGACGTTCAGCACCTTGCCGCGGAGCGGCAGGATCGCCTGCCGGGTACGGTCGCGCCCCTGCTTGGCGGAGCCGCCCGCCGAGTCTCCCTCGACGATGAAGAGCTCCGTCTCCTCCCGCGCGCTCCCGGTACAGTCGCTCAGCTTGCCGGGCAGGTTGAGGCGCCTCGACGCGGCGCTCTTGCGCGTGACGCTCTCCTGGGCGGCGCGGCTCGCGGCCCGGGCGCGGGCGGCGAGCACGATCCGGGCGACGATCGCCTCGGCGACGCTGCGATTGTGGTTCAGCCAGTGCTCGAGCGCGGGCCGCACCGCGGCGTCGAGCGCCTGGGTCAGCTCGGGGTTGTTCAGCCGATCCTTGGTCTGGCCCTGGAACTGCGGCTCCGGCACGAAGATGCTGATGACGCCGGTAAGTCCCTCCCGGATGTCGTCGGCGGTCAGGGTCACGCCCTTCGGCGTCAGGCCGTGCGTGTCGATGAAGTTGCGCATCGCCTTGCCGAGGCCCGCCCGCACGCCGGCCTCGTGCGTACCGCCCGAGCCCGTCGGGATCCCGTTGACGTAGCTCCGCACGTGCTCGTCGGTGGACTCCGTCCACTGCAGGACCACCTCGAAGCGCGACCCCGATTCCGCATGCTCCCGGGCGAGGAGGAACGCCGCATCGTGGACCGCCGTGGCCTCCCGTTCCCCGACGATTCGGGCGAGGTAGTCGGTCAGCCCCTCGTCGTGCCGGAAGATCTCGCGGCCGCCCCCGGTTTCGTCCTCGAACACGAACTCGACGCCGCCGTGCACGTAGCTGGCGATCTCCAGCCGCTCCCGCACGAGGCCCGCGTCGAACGCGGTCCTGGGAAAGATGCGCGGATCGGGGTGGAAACGGATCGTGGTGCCCGATCCGCGGGCCGGCCGCAGGCGCCGGAGCGGCGCGACCGGCTTGCCGCGCCGGAAGGTCTGCTGCCAGAGGAAGCCGTCCCGCCTGGAGATTGCCACGAGCTCCTGCGACAGCGCGTTGACGACGCTCGCGCCGACCCCGTGCAGGCCGCCCGCCGTCCGATAGGTCCGATTCTCGAACTTGCCGCCGGCGTGCAGCGTGGTGAAGATGACCTCGAGGGCGCTCGCGCCGTTCGTCGGATGGCGGTCGACCGGGACGCCTCGCCCGTCGTCGCTGACGGTCACCGAAGACCCGTCGGCGTGCAGCGTGACCCGCACGTGCGAGGCGTGGCCGTTCATCGCCTCGTCCACCGCGTTGTCGAGGATCTCCCAGACCAGGTGGTGGAGCCCCGGCGACCCGACGCCCCCGATGTACATGCCGGGCCGCTTGCGAACGGGCTCGAGGCCCTCTAGGACCGTGATGTCCTTCGCCGTGTAGGACTGCGCCATGCCGTTGGTTCCGCGCGGCCTGGGCTGGGCTCCGAGGCCGTCACCGCCGCGGATCCCCCGCCTGGATGACAGGGCCCGCGAGGACGTCTTGAGGGTGGAACGTCAGTCTAGCATGGCTCACGGCCGGTAGCGGCGCAGCTCCTGTCGGACCAGCGGTGCCATCAGGTACAGCCCCACCAGGTTCGGGATGGCCACCACGAAGACGAGCGCGTCGGAGAGGTCGACCACCGCGCCGAGGTCGACGCTGGCTCCGACGACGACGAAGACGCAGAAGAAGAGCTTGAAGCCGAGGTCCTGCGCGCGGCCCTCGCCGACGAGATAGGTGAAGGCCTTGAGGCCGTAGTAGGCCCAGGCGATCATCGTGGAGAAGGCGAACAGCATGGCGGCGACGCCGAGGGGCGCCGCCGACCACGACAGCGTGGAGGTGAACGCGCGCGTGGTCAGCTCGATGCCGTTCACTCCCGCCCCGGCGAGGGCGGGGTCGTACACCGTCGTGATGATGACGAGCGCGGTCATCGTGCAGATGACGACGGTGTCGAGGAACGGCTCGATCAGGCCGACGTAGCCTTCGCTGACGGGCCGCGCGGTGCGCGCCGTGGCGTGCGCGATGGCCGCGCTCCCGAGGCCCGCCTCGTTCGAGAAGGCGGCGCGCCGGAAGCCGATCACCAGGGCGCCGAGCGCGCCGCCGGCCACGCCCTCGGGAGCGAACGCCCCGTGCCAGATGGAGGCGAGGGCGTCCGGTATCTCGCGCGCGTTGAGCACGAGGATGGCCAGCGCCAGGGTGACGTAGAGCAGCGCCATCGAGGGGACCAGGCGCACCGTCGTGCGGGCGATCGAACGGATGCCGCCGACGATGACGAGCGCGACGAGGCCGGCGAGCAGCAGGCCGATCAACCACGCCTTGTCGCCGAAGAAACCGGTTTCGCCGCCGGTGACGTCGATGAAGAGCGCCGCGGCCTGGTTGGACTGGAACATGTTGCCGATGCCGAGGCAGCCGACCATCATGGCGCCCGCGTAGAAGACGCCGAGCGCCCGGCCGAGCCGCGGTCGCCCGCGCGCCCGCAACCCCCGCTCCAGGTAGTACATCGGGCCGCCGGAGACCGACCCGTCCGGGTTCTCCCGGCGGAACCGCACGCCGAGCGTGCACTCCGCGAACTTCGTGGACATCCCGAGCAGGCCGGCCACGACGAGCCAGAAGGTCGCGCCGGGACCGCCGGCCGAGATGGCGACCGCCACGCCGGCGATGTTCCCGATGCCCACGGTCCCCGAGACGGCGGTGGTCAGCGCCTGGAACTGCGGAATCTCACCCGGATCGGCCGGCCCGGCCCGCCGCCCCGAGACGATTCGGAGCGCCTCGACGAACCCGCGCACGTTGATGAAGCGAAGGTAGATCGTGAAGAACGCGCCGCCGCCGACGAGCCAGCCGACGATGAGCGGCAGCTCCGCGCCAAGCACCGGTACGGTGACGAAGACGACGCCTGCGACCGCGTCCGCCACCGGTCGCATTGCCGCGTCGATGATCCGGTCGATGCTCATGGGGTGGTCCGGGGCCCGCGCCCGCGCGATGGATTCATGCCTTCCCGTCGCGCGGTTCCAGCGCCGGCAGGGTCACGGGGCGCGGGACGGCGGCAGTGAAGCGGCCGCGCTGCAGCAGCACCCGCCCGCGGCCTCCCCGCCCCGTCACCGTGTACTTGGCGGTGCTGATGGTCTGAACGGCGCCGCGGCTCGTCTCGACGGAGAGCAGGTCGCGGTCGCCGTGCGACGCGGTGAACCCGACGACGCGATCGTCCGACGCATCGAGCTTGACGACCCGCACGCCGCGGCCGGGTCCGGACAGGAAGTTGACCTCCCCCACCGGGCAGAGCATGGCGCGCCCCTGGCGCGTTGCGGCGATCAGGGTCTCGCGGCCCGTGACCGGCGCCACGCCGATCACTTCCGCGCCGCCGGCCGGTCGCGCGAAGCGGCGCCCGGCCCGGGTGCTCGGCTCGAGGAACGGCTCGAGGCCGAAGCGCAGGCCGTTCCCGTCGCCGGTGACGGCGAGCGCATGGTTCGCCGGCTCCTGGTCCTCCGCCGGCGCCGCGATGGACGGGGTCACGCGCGGGTCGAGCCCGAGTACGGCTACCACGCGCTCGCCGTCCCGCAGCTTGAACAGGCGCTGGATCGGCTCGCCGTAGCCCGTCGAGGCGGGCACGTCGATCAGCCGGCAGGTGTAGGCGACGCCGAAGCTGGAGAAGAAGGCAACGGTCGATCGCGTGCTGCCGGCCACGCCCGCGAGCAGGGTGTCGCCCTCGCGCAGCCGGGTGGCGGAGAGGTCGCGGACCTCCTTCTGGCGCTTGATCCAGCCGTCCGCCGACACGAGGACGATGGCGTCCTCGTCGACGATGAAGTCGTCCGCGCTGAACGCTACGTCGTCGTCCGCGCCGTCGATCGTCGTCCGGCGCGGATTCGTCGCCGCATCGGCGTGGGTCCGCCGCACCTCGTCGATCTCGTCCCGCACGATGCCCCAGCGGCGCTCCTCGTCGCGCAGCAGTCCCTGGATCTCGCCCGCGCGGGTCCGCTTGGCGGTCAGCTCCTCGCGGATGCGGCGAATCTCCAGCCGCGCCAGGCGATAGATCCTGAGCTCCAGGATCGCGTCGGTCTGCTCGGCGTCCAGGGGGAAGAGCTGCACGATCTTCGCCGCCGCGTCGGCCTTGCCGTCCGACGAGCGGATGAGGGCGATCAGGGCGTCGAGCATTCCGAACGCCCGCTCGAATCCCTCCAGGATGTGAATGCGCTCGCGAAGTCCGGCCAGCTCGTGCTCGAGGCGGCTCGTGACGACCTCGAGCCGGAAGCGCAGGAAGTGCGAGAGGAGCTCGTGGAGACCGAGCCGCTCCGGGCGTCCGACGCCCGCTTGTCCGGTCGGGACGAGACAGGTCATGTTGACCGGAAACGTCGTCTGGAGCGGCGTGTGCTTGAGGAGGTACGCCATGACGAGCCGCTCGTCGGCGTCCGCCCGAAGCTCGAGGGCGATGCGCACGTCGCCGGCCGACACGTCCCTGACGTCGAGCAGCGCGGGCAGCGCACGGGAGGCGGCTATCTCGGCGATGCGCTCCACGGCCTGCGCCTTGTTCACGGTGTAGGGCATGCTCGTGACGTACACCGTCCGGGACGACCGGCGGACCGGCCCGGATTCCCAGGTGGCGCGAACGCGGATCGTGCCGCTTCCGGTGCAGTAGATTCCGGCCAGCTCCTCCGGGGTGTTCGTGATCCGGCCGCCGGTGGGGAAGTCCGGTCCGCGGACCCGGCGGGCGAGCTCCGCGCTGTCGAGATTCGGGTCGTCCAGGAGCAGAAGCAGAGCGTCGGCGATCTCCCCGAGGTTGTGGGGCGGGATGTTGGTGGCCATGCCGACCGCGATGCCGGCCGCGCCGTTGACGAGCAGGTTCGGCAGGCGCGCCGGGAGCACCACCGGCTCGGTGCGCGATCCGTCGTAGGCATCGCGGAAGGGGACCGTCTGCTGATCGATCTCGTCGAGCAGCTCGGCGCTGATCGGCGCCAGGCGGCACTCCGTGTAGCGCATGGCGGCGGCCGCGTCGCCGTCCAGGGATCCGAAGTTGCCGGCGCCGTCGACGAGCGGGTAGCGCAGCGAGAACGGCTGCGCCATGCGGACCAGGGTGTCGTAGATGGCGGTGTCCCCGTGCGGGTGGTAGTTGCCCATCACGTCGCCGACGACCTTGGCGCACTTGCGGGGCTTGGCGTCGGCGGTCAGCCGCTGGCGCCACATCGTGTAGAGGATGCGGCGCTGCACCGGCTTGAGGCCGTCCCGCACGTTGTTGTGTCCTATGCCTACCTATAGACTC
>JAPOWL010000500.1 GCA_026707615.1 Acidobacteriota bacterium
CCCCGACTGATCGGCGGCACCGCCAAGAACGCCTCCCACGACGTCATGCGCCGCGCGCATGACGCCTCCGGGGCCGAGATGGTGACGGTCGCGGTGCGCCGCGTCGATCTCGACGCCCGCGACGGCTCCTCGCTGCTCGCCCACATCGACACGGACCGCTACGCGCTGCTTCCGAACACGGCCGGCTGCTACACCGCCGACGAGGCGATCCGCACCGCCCGGCTGGGGCGGGAGGCGGGGCTCACGAACTGGGTGAAGCTGGAGGTCATCGGCGACGAGCGGACGCTCTTCCCGGACAACGAGGCCCTGCTGGCGGCGACGCGCGTGCTGGTCGACGAGGGGTTCGTCGTCCTCCCCTACACGAACGACGACCCAATTGTCTGCCGCAAGCTGGCCGCGGCCGGAGCGGCCGCGGTGATGCCCCTGGGCGCCCCTATCGGCTCGGGGCTCGGCGTGCAGAACCGCAACAGCCTGACCATCATCCGCGAGCAGGCCGAGGTCCCCGTCATCGTCGACGCCGGCGTCGGATCGCCGTCGGATGCCGCGGTGGCGATGGAACTGGGTGCGGACGGCGTGCTCATCAACACCGCCATCGCGGGCGCCGACCACCCGGTCGCGATGGCGGAGGCGATGCGGCTCGCGGTGCGCGCCGGACGGCTCGGCTACCTCGCGGGCCGCATTCCCCGCCGGCGCTACGCCACCGCGAGCAGCCCCGTCGAGGGCCTGGTCGGCCACTGAGCGCGCCTCGGTCGCGGCCACCCACTTCCCCGAGACGGCAGGCCCACGCAGCCCGTCTGTTCCTGGGAACCGGTGTCTTCCGTACGGACGCCGCGAGCCGGCTCGAGGTGCACGCCGACCTTTCTGCCCTGCCGAAGATCCGGGAGTCCATCGGCGCGTTCGCGGCACGGCACGGTTGGGACTCGAAGATGGTCTACCGCCCGGCCGGCGCGGGAGCGCCGCGGCTGGCTTTCCCGCCTGCAGCGCGGCGCCCGATCCGCTCGATGTCGGCGTCCACCATCATGCGGATCAGCCCGGCGAAGTCGACCGACGGGCGCCAGCCGAGCTCGGCCGCGGCCCGCGACGGATCGCCGACCAGGTGCTCCACCTCGGCCGGCCGCATCAGGGCCGGGTCCGTGCGGACGTGCTCGCGCCAGTCCAGGCCGGCATGCGAGAAGGCGGTCTCCACGAGGTCGCGCACCGAATGGCTGGTGCCGGTGGCGATGACGTAGTCGTCGGCCCGATCCTGCTGCAGCATGCTCCAGATCGCGCGCACGTAGTCCCCCGCGAAACCCCAGTCGCGCCGGGCGTCGAGGTTGCCCAGAGGGAGCGTCTCCGCGAGCCCGGCCTGGATGCGGGCCACCCCGTCGCTCACCTTGCGCGTCACGAACTCGAGGCCCCGCCGCGGCGATTCGTGGTTGAAGAGGATGCCCGATACCGCGTACATGTCGTAGCTCTCGCGGTAGTTCACGGTGATGTAGTGGGCGAAGACCTTCGACACGCCGTAGGGGCTGCGCGGATAGAACGGGGTCCTCTCGTTCTGCGGCGTCTCGCGGACCTTGCCGAACATCTCGCTCGACGAGGCCTGGTAGACCCGGATCGAGGTGTCCACGAGGCGCACCGCCTCCAGCATGCGGGTCACGCCGAGCGCGTTGTACTCGCCGGTGAGGATGGGCTGGTCCCAGGATGCGGGCACGAACGACATCGCCGCGAGGTTGTAGATCTCGTGCGGGCGCACGTCGTCCACGAGGCGGATGAGCGAGAGCTGGTCGAGCAGATCGGCCGGGCGCAGGTCGATGCGATCGAGCAGGTGCTCGATCCGCCAGTGGTTCGGGGCGCTCAGACGCCGCGCCACCCCCACGACCTCGTAGCCGCGCTCCAGCAACAGCTCGGCGAGGTAGGATCCATCCTGTCCGGTGATGCCCGTGACGATGGCGCGTTTCGACATGCCGGCAGCCGCGCGGACCGAGCGACCCTGCCCGAGCCGCCCCGGATTATACGAGACCGTCTGAGACCCTCCGGCCGAGCGTACGCGTCTCCGCCGGCCGCCCCGCCCGCGATGACCCCCACCGAGTGGATCGACGTCGCCATCGTCGGGGCCGGCGTGGCGGGACTGGCGACGGCCTGCGAGACGGCCGCCCGAGGGCGCACGACGTGCCTTCTCGAACGCCGCCCGCGCCCCGGACAGGAAGCCAGCACCCACAACAGCGGCGTGCTGCACGCGGGCATCTACTATCCGCCCGGCTCGCTCAAGGCGCGTCTCTGCGTCGACGGAAGGGAACGGCTGTACGCCTTCTGCCGGCGGCACGACGTCCCGCACGCCCGCTGCGGGAAGCTGATCGTGGCCGGCGAGGCGGCGGAGGTGTCGCGACTCGAGTCGCTGGCCGCCCGCGGGCGCGCGAACGGCGTCGACGACCTGGAGCTCGTCGACCGGGCGTTCGTGCGGCGGCGCGAGCCCCGGGTCCGCGCCGTCGGGGCGCTCTGGTCGCCCTCGACCGGCATCGTCGAGGCGGAGGGCGTCGTCCGCACGCTGGCGCGAGAGGCGGCCGCGGCCGGCGTCGCGCTGTTGCCGGGGACCCCGGTCGCGGGCGGCTCCCCCATCCCCGGCGGCATCGAGCTGCGCACGCCGCGCGAGACGATCCGCGCGCGGGCCGTCGTCAACGCGGCCGGACTGCACGCCGACGAGTTGTCCGCCCGGCTCGGTGGAGAGCCCTACACGATCTACCCGGTGCGGGGGGAGTACGCCGAGCTCGCGCCGGCCGCCCGGGGCCTCGTGAACGGGCCGGTCTATCCGCTCCCCTTCGCCAGCGGCCACGGCCTCGGCGTGCATTTCACGCCGACCACCTGGGGCACCGTGACGCTGGGGCCCACGGCGCGCTACCAGGCCGCGAAGGACGACTACGAGTCGGACCGCCTTCCGTTGGACACGTTCCTCGATGCGGCCCGCACCCTCGTGCCGGCGCTCCGGCGCGACCACCTCCACGCGGGCGGCACCGGGATCCGCGCCCGCGGCGCCCCCGCCGAGCAGGCGTTCTGCGACTTCCGCATCGGCCGGGACACCCGCGTCCGCCGCCTCGTTCAGGTCGCGGGAATCGACTCGCCAGGCCTCACCGCCTGCCTCGCCATCGGCCGCGAGGCCGCCGATCTGGTGGACGCGGCCCTCGATTCGGACGGGTAAGAGCGCGTTCCCCGGACCGCGTCCTCCCGGGCGTTCGTGCGGAACGCCTTCCGGCGCTCGCTCGACGGACGGAGGATCCGCGACGGGCGGGGAGCGGCACCCGGGGAAATCGCCGGCGCAGGCTCTCGCCGCAACGCTACGCGGCGGTCCCCAGGCGCTGCGCAGCGTACCGGGCGACGGCGTCCTCCCAGCGCGGCATGGCTACCCCGGCGGCGGTCAACTTGGCGTTCGACAGCGCGCTGTAGGCAGGGCGGGCGGCGCGGAGACGGAGGTCGCCGAGGTTCGTCCGCTCCACGAGTCGCTCCGGCGCGCCGAGGCTGCGGGCCAGCGTGCGGGCCACTCGGAACCAGGTCGCGTGGCCGGAGCCGACGCAGTGGTAGAGGCCAGGGGGCGGCGCCGCGGCCAGCAGGTCGCGGGTGGCGCGGGCGGCGTCGTCGACGTACGTCGGCGAGACGGTGCGGTCGGCGAAGGCCCGCACCGGGCGTCCCGCGAGCAGGGCGTCGGCCATCCGGTCGAGGGTTCCGCGGCGGGTCGGACCGGCACGTCCAGGTTCCCCGGTCGCTCCGAAGAGGCTCTCGACCCGCAGGACGTAGTGCGGCCCGCCACGCGCGAACCACTCCCCGAGCAGCTTGGAGGCCGCGTAGACGCTCCGCGGGTTCGGGGCGTCGTCCTCCGTGTAGGGCCGCTCGGCCTCGCCGTCGAAGACGAAGTCGGTGCCGTAGTGAATCAACACGGCGCCGGCGGTGCGGGCAGCGGCCGCGAGGATGCGGACGCCGAACGCGTTCACGGCGAGAGCCGTCCGCACGTCGTCCTCCGCGCCGTCCACGTCGTTGTACGCGGCGCAGTTGACGAGCACCTCGGGGCGGGCGTCCGCGACGCGGGCGTGCACCCGACCGGGATCCGTCAGATCGATGTCCGACCTCGCGGCCCGCGTGACGTCGTCGCCCGCCGCCGCGAAGAGCCGCCCCACGGCAGCCCCGAGCTGGCCGCCCGCGCCCGTGACCAGCACCCGCACCCGTCACCCCGCCCCGGCGGCGCGCGACGCGAGCAACGACGCGACCGGGGCGCGGTGGGCAACCCGGCGCCGCGACCCCGGCCCGAGCGTCCTCTCGGGCAACGGCCCCGGCAGACCGACGCCTCGAGGCGCGCCTCTCACCGGGACCGCTCCTTCACCATCGCGCGGGTCTCCCGATCGATCTCGCGCCGGCGGATGGTCTCGCGCTTGTCGTGCGTCTTCTTCCCCTTCGCCAGGCTGACGGCCACCTTGACCCGCCCCCCCTTGAAGTAGAGGCGCACCGGCACCAGGGTGAACCCCCGCTCCTGCGTCTTGCCGACGAGCTTGCGGATCTCGTAGCGGTGCAGCAGCAGCCGCCGGCGGCGCAGCGGTGCGTGCTCCGCGTAGCCCCGGTGGCTGTAGGGGCTGATGTGCAGGTTGCAGAGGAAGACCTCGCCCCTCTCGATACGGCCGTAGCTGTCCTTCAGGTTGACCCGGCCCTCGCGGATCGCCTTCACCTCGGTGCCGAGCAGCTCGACGCCGGCCTCGTAGGTCTCGAACAGGTGGTATTCGTGACGCGCCTTGCGATTGTCCGCGATGAGGCGCTGGCCCGACCGCTCGTCCGGCATCGGTTCGTCGTCAGCGGTCGGAGGCCGGCCGGCCGGCGGGGGCCGCCAGCGTGGCCGCGAGGCGCACGGCCGCCATCATACTGGACGGGTCGGCCACTCCCTGCCCGGCGATGTCGTAGGCGGTGCCGTGGTCGACGGAGGTGCGCACTATCGGCAGGCCCAGCGTCACGTTCACGGCCTGTCCGAAGGCCACCAGCTTGACCGGGATGAGCCCCTGGTCGTGGTAGCAGGCGATCACCGCGTCGAAGGCGCCGCGGAGCGCCCGCACGAAGAGCGTGTCGGCCGGCTCCGGCCCCGCGACCGCGATGCCGCGGGCGCGGCAGGCCTCGACGGCGGGGCGCACGACGCGATCGTCCTCCTCGCCCAGCAGCCCGCCCTCGCCGGCGTGCGGATTGAGGCCGGCGACGGCCAGACGCGGACGGGGGCAGCCGAAGCGGGGCAACTCGTCGTGCGCGAGGCCGACGACCTCCTCGATCCGCTCGCGCGTCAGGCGCCGGGGCACCTCCGCCAGCGGCACGTGCGTGGTCGCCAGGACCACGCGGAGGCGCTCCGCGTGGAACATCATCGCCACGCGGCGGGCGCCCGTCAGCTCGGCCAGGAGCTCCGTGTGCCCGCGCCACGGGAGCCCCGCCATCGCCCACGCGGCCTTGTTGATCGGCGCCGTCGCCACGGCGTCGATCCGCCCCGCCACCGCGTCCCCGGTTGCCGCGACGACTGCGTCGTAGGCGCTCCGGCCCGCCGCCGCGGACGCAACGCCCACCGGCACCGGCCCGCCACGGTCCCGCACGCCGTAGAGGATCGGCGTGCAGACCGCGCGAATCGCCTCGTCGTCCGCGGCCCGCTCCGCAATCTCGGGACCGATGCCCGCGGGGTCGCCGACCGTTACGCCGATGCGCGGGAGAGTCATGGCAGGAGTCAGGCCCCGGGGGCCGACGGCCGGCCGCGAAGGACGGGCCTGGCCGGAACGCGGAATCAGGCGCCGGCGCCACACCCGCCGCACCCGCCGGCGCCGCCGCCGCTGCTGCAGCCCCCTCCGCAGCCGCCCCCGCTGCGGCTGCACGATCCCTCGTGCGCGCAGCCCGCGAACTGCTCGCCCGCCGCGTTCGGGAGCTCGTAGCGCAGGCAGCACTTCAGGCGCCCGCACAGCCCCGACAGCCGCGACGGGTTGAGGCTCAGGTTCTGGCGCTTCGCCATCTTGATGGAGACCGGCGCGAAGCCCGGCAGCCAGGTCGTGCAGCAGAGCGGCCGCCCGCAGGTCCCGTACCCGCCGAAGAGCTTCGCCTCGTCCCGCGCGCCGACCTGGCGCATCTCGATGCGGCAGCGGAAGACGAGGGCCAGCTCCCGCACCAGCTCGCGGAAATCGACGCGTCCCTCGGCCGTGAAGTAGAACACCAGGCGCGGGCTGTCGAAGAGCTGCTCCACCCGCACCAGCTTCATCGGCAGGCTGCGCTCCCGGATCTTCATCACCGCCACACGCTGTGCCTCGCGCTCGCGGTGCTGGTGGCGGAGGCGGGTGGTGACGTCCTGCTGCGTCGCGCGGCGCACGACCTTGTCGGACGACGCCGCCGGCGGCGCCTTGCGCGCGGCCGTCTGCGGCACGGTGCGCGTCACCGTGGCGTACGACCGCTGCTCGCCGCGCTGCACGATGACGCCGTCGCCGGGGACGAGGGGCGGCTCGAACTCCACCCCGTCGAGCAGGAACGGGCGAGCCCGGCCTACCGGGTCGAACTTGACGCTGACGAACGGACGGGCTTCGTCGTCCATGGCTGCAGTCGCTACAGGCGGCAGGCCAGCCAGTCCGCCACCACCTTGGGGCTGGCGTTGCGCGCGACGGCGGCGACGGCTTCGTCGACCGCCCGGAACGCCCGTAACCCGCGGCCGTTCCGGTAGGCATTCGCCAGCCGGCCCAGGCCGTCTCCGAGGTCGGCGTTCGCCAGCGGTGCGGTCGCGCGGGACGCGACCACCTCCATGTCGCGCAGCAACGACGCCAGCGCCTCCAGGCGCAGGCGCAGCGCGTCGC
>JAPOWL010000480.1 GCA_026707615.1 Acidobacteriota bacterium
GCCGCTCGTGCTGCTGGTCGCCGTAGGCACGGCCTGCAGCGGCGAGGAGGAAGAGGCCGACGCGGGCCTGGGGTGGCGCCGCTACAGCGCGGCCGGCCTCGAGGCCATGGGGCGCGGCGACCTGGCGAGCGCCGAGTCGCTGCTGACGTCCGCCGTCGAGCACGCCGAGCGCCACGGACCGTCGGACTTCCGGGTCGCGATCACGCTCAACATCCTCGCCGGGTTCTATCGCACGACGGGGCGCCACGCCGAGGCCGAGCCGCTGTTCGAGCGGGCCCTCGCGGTGGCGGAGGAGCGCTGGGGTCCCGATCACCCGCGCGTGGCGATGGTGCTCGAGAGCTACGCCCTGCTGCTCGGCCAGACGGGACGAACGGCGGCGGCGGCGCAGATGGCGGGGCGGGCGGCCGCGATTCGACGCGCCAACCCCGAGCGCCCCGACGGGCGGGCGAGCCGCCCCTGACCGGATCCCGCGTTCCCGGCCGCCGGCGCGAATCGGATCCGCGGCCCGCGCGCCGGCCCGGGGTGACCTCCGGGCGGACTGACGCCGGCGCCGCGGGGCCGGGCGCCCGGTCCGGCCACCGGCAGGTTCGCTCATTCATGGGGAGGCCGATGGCGCGTCCGCTCGATCGTCTCGTCGTCGCGATCCGCCTCCTGATGGGCCTCGGCGTCGCCGCCGCGGGCCTCGTCGCGGTGCTGCCGCAGGCCACGGCCACCCTCTGGATGACCAACATCGTCCTGAGCGAGGGCGGCTACTGGCTGGCGCTGCTCGCGTCGCCGCTGGCGTTCGACCTGCAGGCCTGGCGGGGCCGCGGGGAACGCCGTTCGCCCGCGCGCATCGTGGCCGCGGCGGCGGCCCTCGCCGGCATCGTGCTGCTCCTGAGCCCCGTGGCGCGGGCCTACGTCGTCGGCCGCGGCCTGCCCGACCTGCTCGAATCGCGCTTCGGGGCACCCGCCCCGGCCTCGTTCGCCGCGCCGCCGCGTCCGGCGCCGGTCACGCTGCCGGCCCTGCTCACCGGGGTCCGGACCGGCGAGGTGGTCGTCGACGAGCACGTCTACGCCGTGCGGGAGGGGGGCGACCTGCGGCTCGACCTCTACCGGCCGGCCTACGCCGAGGGAGCCCTGCCGGTGGTCGTGACGATCCACGGCGGGGGCTGGTCGACGGGCGACAAGCGGGACTTCGCCGCCCTCAACGAGTACCTCGCGGCGCGCGGCTACGTCGTGGCCGCGATCGCCTACCGCCTGCTTCCGGCGGCCCGCTTCCCGGCCCCCCAGGACGACGTGGCCGAGGCGATCCGCTATCTCGGCGGGCTGGCCGAGACGCACAACCTCGATCCGGACCGCATCGCCCTGGTCGGCCGCTCGGCCGGCGGCCAGATCGCGCTCCTCGCCGGCTACGCCGCCCGGAACCCCGCCATCCGCGGCGTCGTCGCCTTCTACGCCCCGGCCGCCTTCCGGTGGGGCTACGCCAACCCGGCCAAGCCGGGCGTCATCGACTCGAGCGGCGTCCTCGACGACTACCTGGGCGGCCCGCCCGAGACCCACGGCACGCAGTACGACGCGGCGGAGCCGGCTCGCTTCGTAACCCCGGACACGCCCCCGACGCTCTTCATCCAGGGCCTGCGCGACGAGCACGTCTCGCCGTTCCACGCCGAGTTCGTCAGCGCGCGCCTCCTCGAGGCCGGCGTCCCGCACGCCATCGTCCGCCTGCCGTGGGCGACGCACGCCTGCGACTACTTCTTCCGGGGACCGTGCGGGCAGGTCAGCACGTTCGCCGTCGAGTGGTTCCTCGACGCCGTCCTGCGCTGACGTGCGCGCGCGCCCGCCCTACTCGAACGCGGAACTCGCCTGCGCCACCGAGTCTCGCCGGCTGGCGACATCCACTTCCGGACAGAGGGCAACGTTGCCGTCGCCGTCTCGCTCCACGATTGCGGTCAGTTTCCTGGTCATCGGAGACCCTCGAAGGCAGGCTGTCACTACCACGATGGTGAAGGTGTCACCGACGCCCCCCCGCGAGCTGCAGCACCGCCGCCGCGAGTACCTTCGTGGACGTCACGAGGTCGTCGATGCCGACCCACTCGTCGGGCTGGTGGGCGAGGTCGAGGCAGCCGGGACCGTAGGCCACGCAGTGGTCGATGCCGGCGATGCGCTTCACGTGCTTCTGGTCGTAGGTGCCGGGGCTGGCCACGAGTTGCGCGGGCCGCCCCGCGATCTCGCGCACCGCGCCGGCCAGCGCGGTCACCACCGGCGAGTCGTCGGGGGTGCGGACGGGCTCGACGATCATCAGATCGCGCAGCTCGTGACGCACGCCGTGCCGGCCGTCGAGGGCGCGCGCCACCTGGCCGGCGATCTCGGCGCGGACCTCCGTGAGCGACTCCTCGGGCAGGAAGCGCCGGTCGAGCACGGCAGCGCAGCGGTCGGGAACGCAAGGCGTCTGCCCCGCCACGTCCGCCTGCCCGCCCCGGATGCCGTTGACGTTGAGCGTCGCCGCGCGGGCCCCGTCCGGGACCACGGGCATCGCGGTGCGGCGGGCGGCCAGGGCAGGAGCCAGCTCGTGCTGGATGCCGGTCAGCACCGCGGCCATCGCGTCGACCGCGTTGATCCCGAAGAACGGCATGCTGCCGTGCGCGGTGCGACCGACGGTGGTGACCTCGCTCCAGTACACGCCGCGGTGACCCACCGAGATGCGGTCGATGCCGAACGGCTCGGGGATGATCACGAAGTCCTGCCGGTCGGACGACAGCACGCCCTGGCGGGCCAGCCACGCCACGCCGGCGAAGCCGCCGCTCTCCTCGTCGACGGTGGCGCTGACCTCGACCGTACCCTCGAGCGTCACCCCGGCCCGCCGGATCGCCTCGGCCGCGAAGATGGCGGCGGCGAGGCCCCCCTTCATGTCCGCGCTGCCGCGCCCGTAGATGCGATCGCCGCGCACGGTGCGGCCGAACGGCTCCACCGTCCAGCCGTCGCCGGCCGGCACGACGTCGAGGTGCCCGTTCAGGTGCACGCAGGGGCGTGCCTGCCGTCCCCGGCGGACGCCGACGACGTTGACGCGCGGGTAGTCCGGCCGGTGCTCGGGGAGCCCGTCGGCCGTGTAGTACCGGGTCTCGAAGCCGAACCCGCGGAGCGTGTCGCCGATGTGGCGGGCGCACGGCTCGTAGGCCTCGCCGGGCGGATTGACGGTCGGGATGGCGATGAGGTCGGCCGTGAACGAGACCAGCTCGCCGGCGAGGGCGTCGACCGCCGCGAGGACCCGGTCGAGATCGCTGGTCATCGGGATTCCCGGCGGCGCCGCACGTCTCCAACAGGAACGGCGCGCGCTCCGCTATCATCGACCGGGGGTGAAGCCATCCTATCGCTTTCGGCCGGACCGATCGTGACGCCGCACCTGACGATCCCGCTCCTCTGCGCCGCCGTCCTGCAGGATGAGTTCACGCGACAAGGCAAAGGCGGCAGCGACGACGCTGGTGTCGACCGGCTGCATCACCGTCGCGTTCTCTCCAGGGTGGCGCGGACCAGATCGTCGGTCAGCGGCGGCAACTCGCGATCCGGAACCGACACGAGACGCCCCTTCCGCTCCTCGAGCCGCATCGGCGCTGCCGGCTCGATCTCGATGACGCCTTCCCGTTCCCCTATCTCCATCGGCCGCCCGCCGGACAAGCCGAGGGCATCGCGCATCGGTTTCGGGATGACCACCCGGCCAGCCGGGTCGATGGTGGTACGCACGGCAGGAGATTACCATTCGGCCGCCGACGCCGCATGGCCCGCGGCAGGGGACCGACCGTGACCCCGCATCTGACGATCCTGCTGATCTACGCCGCCGCCCTCATGGCCCTGGGGGTCTGGATCGGGCGCCGGGTGCGGCACTCGGCCGATTTCTTCGTGGCCGGCCGGCGCCTCGGCCCGTTCCTGCTCTTCGCCACGCTGCTGGCCGCCAACATCGGGACGGGCTCCACGGTCGGCGCGGCGGGGCTCGCCTACCGCGACGGACTCAGCGTCTGGTGGTGGGTCGGCTCGGCCGGCATCGGATCGCTCGTGCTGGCGTTCTGGGTCGGACCGGCCGTGCGGCGCATCGCGGCGCGCCACGACCTGCGGACGGTCGGCGACTACCTCGAGCTCCGCTACGGCCAGCCGGTGAGGGTCACCATCGCTGCTTTGTTTTGGATCGCCACGCTGTCGATCCTTGCGGGGCAGATCGTCGGCATGTCGCGCGTCCTCGGGGCCGTGACGGGTCTCGACTTCCGAGCCGGCTGCTTCGTGGGAGGCCTCGTCGTCACCGTCTACTTCGCGGCCGGCGGACTCCGCACGGCGGCCTGGGTGAACGTGGTGCAGCTCGTCGTGCTGCTCGCGGGGTTCGGCCTCGCGCTGCCGTTCGGCCTCGCGGCGGCCGGCGGCTGGGGCGCCATCACCGAGGCCACCGGTGCCGTCCCCGGCTACTGGAGCTTCTGGGAGGGCGGCGGGTCCGGGTGGTTCTACGTGGTGATGCTCGGCCCGGCGTTCGTCGTGTCGCCGGGCCTGCTGCAGAAGATCTACGGGGCCCGCGACGATGAGGCCGTCCGCACCGGCGTCGGCCTCAACGCCGCAGCGCTGCTGGCGTTCGCGATCGTTCCGGTGCTGCTCGGCATGATGGCGCGGACGGCCTTCCCGGACCTGGAGGCGCCGGAGCAGGCGCTCCCAACGCTGCTCCGTGACGCCCTGCCGCCGCTCCTCGGCGGCATCGGGCTGGCCGCGCTCTTCTCGGCCGAGGTGAGCTCCGCCGACGCGATCCTCTTCATGCTCTCGACCTCGCTCTCGCAGGACCTCTACCGCCGCGTGCTCGACCCCGGGGCCTCCGAGTCCCGGGTGCTGGCCGTGGCGCGCGGCGCCGCCGCGGCCGGCGGGGCGGCGGGCATCGCCCTCGCGCTCGTCTTCCAGACGATCATCGGCGCCCTGTCGTTCTTCTACACGATCCTGACGGTGAGCCTCTTCATCCCGGTCCTGGCCGGGCTCTACCTGCGGCGCGTGGGAATGCCCGAGATCCTGGGCTCGATCGCGGCCGGCGTGTCGGTGGTCGTCGTCCTCCAGGTGGCGCGGGGCGGGCAGGGCGTCGGGGCCTTCACACCGGCGATGATCGGGCTCGCCGCGGCCCTCGCGGGCTGCCTCGCGGTTCGCGGCATCTGGGCGGCACGCCGCCCGAAGGGAGCATCCCGGCCATGACGACGACGGACCCGGGCGGCCTGTTCGACCTCGGCGGGCGGGTCGCCGCCGTCATCGGCGCCGCGGCCGGCATCGGCGAGGCGGTCGCGCGCGGCTGCGCCCGCCAGGGAGCGGCCGTGCACTGCCTCGACCTCGACGCGGTCGGCGCCCACACGACGGCGGAGCGGATCGTGGAGGCGGGCGGCGAGGCAATGGCGGCCGCGCTCGACGTCCGGGACGGGGCGGCCGTGGACGCCGCGCTCGCCTCGCTCGCCGATCGGCGGGGGCGCCTCGACGTCGTCGTCGCCACCCCGGGCGTCAACGTCCGCAAGCCGCTCCTCGACTACGCCGACGAGGAGTTCGACCGCGTGGTCGGCCTCAACCTCAAGGGGAGCTTTCACGTCATCCGCGCGGCGGGCCGGGTGATGCGGACTCACCGGCGCGGCAGCATCATCCTGTTCTCCTCCATCCGGGCCCAGGTGGTCGAGCCGGGCCAGTCCGTCTATGCCGCCACCAAGGCCGGCATCGTGCAGCTCGTCCGCACTGCCGCGGCGGAGCTCGGTCCGTTCGGCGTCAGGGTGAACGCCGTCGCCCCCGGGGTCGTCGAGACGCCGCTCACCGCGCCCATCCGCAAGGACACGGCGTGGCACGCCGCCTACGCCGACAAGAGCGTGCTCGGTCGCTGGGCCAGCGCCGAGGAGATGGTCGGCCCGACGGTGTTTCTCGCGTCGGACGCCGCGAGCTACGTTACCGGCTCTCTCCTGTTCGTGGACGGCGGTTGGACCGCCGCCGACGGGCGGTTCGTGCCGCCGGGGATGTAACGTAACCGCACGAATGCTGCGTGCAACGCGTCTTGGTCCCCCATGACGCTCGGCACGCAGAGCTATCCCAGCTCGGCGATCGACAGCACTACCCGGACCAGATCCGCCTGCCGGCGGACGGGGAGCTTCTTGTAGATCTGCTTCAGGTGCCAGGAGATGGTGCCTCTCGCGTGCCCCGTGGCCTCGGCCATCTCGCGTACGCTCTTGCCTTCCGCCAGCCAGACCGCCACCCGACTCTCCGCCGGCGTCAGGCCGAGGGTCTTCGCTACCAGGACCGGATCGACAGGGTGTTGGCGGCCCGGCTCGACAACCAGCGCCAGCGCCGCAACGCGCGGCGCTCCAAGGTCCGGCTGCGGAACACCTACCGGCTTGACGTGCACCACGAACGGCGGGGCCACAGACCGGCGCCGGAGCAGCATGGATCCGCTGACCGGGAAGGCACCGGAGGTGGGCATCGCGGCGGCCATCAGTTGCTGGAGACGCCGCTCATCGTCCGGCGCCTCGGCCCGCAGTACCCCATTTCGATCCGAGAACCCGTCACGGTCCCGCAGCAGGCGTCGTGCGGGGTCGTTGGCAGCCAGGATCCGCCCCCACCGGTCCAGGTGGAGAACGCCGACCCGCGGATTGTCGAGAAGGGCAGTGAGGGTAGAGCCCAGCGCCTCGGCGCGCTCGAGTGCCCGGCGGACGAGGACGAACTGCCGAATGTGGGGGAACAGCCTCGTGAGCATCTTGATCTGCGAGGACCCCCAGCCGTTCGAGGTAGCCGGGTCCCCCATGCTGAACCCGATGTGGGAAACCCCATCACTTGGCAACCCCTCCAG
>JAPOWL010000591.1 GCA_026707615.1 Acidobacteriota bacterium
GAGTCGGCCGTCCTGTGGCGCGAGGGCAATCGGCTGCGGACGTTCCTCAAGCTGAACCGCAGGTCGGTGGTGAACATGCACTACAACACCGAGCACGAGGTGGAGTACGTCCGCCCCGGCGGCGGCCGCGCCTGGAGCCGGAGCCGCTCCCTGCGGATCGCGGAGCTGGAGGGCTTCGGGACGCCCGAGGAACGCGAGAAGCCGGTCGGGGACGACCGCGGCTTCCTGTGGCGGCTGAACGTCTACTGGCGCTACCAGGAGGTGGCCGAGGGCGTGCTGATGGAGTGCGAGATCGTCACCCTCAGCCGTTCCATTCCGTTCCTCATGCGCTGGATGGTCGCGCCGATCGTCAATCGGGAAGGGCGCGCCGCGATGCTGAACATGCTGCGAGCGATGCGAACCCGGCTCGATCCCGGCCCGGTGGCCGACGGGCCGTGAGCGGGCGCGGTCAGCCTACCTTTCGCCGGGGCTCGGCTCCGGCTCGGGCAGCCCCAGGAAGCGGGCGGTCAGCTCCCAGAGCGAACCGGGCTCGGCCGTGAGCCGATGGTCGTCGTCCAGCAGGATCAGCCTGACGTGAGGCCGCGCCGCCGCGAACCGCGCCACCATGGCGGGATCGACGACGTCGTCGCGGCTCCCCTGCAGGATCAGCGTCGGCAACGCGCGCCGCACGGCGAACGAGTCGTAGCGCTGCGCGTCCCGGAACAGCTCGTAGTGCACGCGGCAGCGTTCGCCGGAGGCGTGGTGCGTCGTCTCCCACCACCCTTCGTCGCGCCAGCGGGCCATCCCCTCCGCGCCGAGGTCGCCGACCGGCCGCCGCCCGAAGTCGAGCGCCGGCGCCAGCAGGACCAGCCGCTCCACCGGGTGCGGTCCCGCCGGCGCCGCCTCGGCGACGTGCAGGGCCACGAACGCGCCGAGGCTCGATCCGATCAGCACGACCGGGCCCGGAGGCAGGCCGGCGACGGTGCGGGCGACCTGCGCGACCATGCGGGTCGTGGTGAGCGTGGAGAAATCCGGCCGGTTGAGGTCCGGACAGTGCAGCTCGTGGCCGTGCGCGGCGAGCCGCTCGCGGAACAGCCCCGCCTTGGAGGATTCCGGAGAGGACGCGAAACCGTGCAGGTAGAGGAAGTGCGGGGTCGCGGCGCGGTCGGCTCCGCCCGGGGGCCCGGCCATCGTCGCGCCAGCCTACCATGAGCCGCCGCATCGAGACGCACGCCGTTCACGCCAACGGGCTGACCTTCGAGGTCGATACGTGCGGGGTCGGGGACCGGCTCGCGCTCTGCCTGCACGGCTTCCCGGAGCTGGCGTTCTCGTGGCGCCACCAGCTCCCGCTGCTCGCGCGCCTGGGCTACCGGGTCTGGGCGCCGAACCTCAGGGGTTACGGCAGAACGTCGCGACCCGCCTCGGCCGCCGACTACGCGCTGCCGCACCTGGTGGCCGACGTCGCCGGGCTGATCGACGCCGCGGGAGCGCGGCAGGCCCTGTTGATCGGACACGACTGGGGCGGGGCCATCGCCTGGCACGCCGCCCTCCGGCACCCGCAGCGCCTCGAGCGCCTGATCGTCCTGAACATGCCGCATCCCGCCTGCTTTCTGGACGGGCTCGCCGGCTGGCGCCAGCGGCTGCGCTCCTGGTACATCGCCGCGTTCCGGGTCCCCTGGCTGCCCGAACGGCTGCTCGCGGCCGGCCACGGCTGGCTGGCCGCGGAGGCGATGGCCGCCACCGCGTCCGACCGGTCCCGCTTCCCGCCCGCGGTGCTCGGCGTCTACCGCGACGCGGCGTCGCGCCCGGGCGCGATGAAGGCGATGATCGACTACTACCGGGCCCTGCCGCTCGCGGGCCCGCCGCCCGACGCCGTGGCCGCGCTCCGGGAGCCGATCGAGATCCCGACGCTGATGATCTGGGGCGAGGACGACTTCGCCCTCGGCCGGGAGTTGCTGCGGGGCACCCGCGCGTTCGTTCCGAACCTGGTGCTCAGGACCCTCCCCGGCATCTCCCACTGGGTGCAGCAGGAGGCGCCGGAGACCGTGAATGCCCTGATCGCGGCCTGGTTGACGGACCGCCCCGTCCCCGTTCCGCTGGCGGGCGGCCGGGTGCCGGGAGCGTGGGGCCCCGGCGGCGAGCCCGGGGTCTCCCCCGCCTGAGCCCGCGCCGCCGCGGCGGCTGGGTACTCTCCGCGGCTTGGGGGGACAGATGGATCGAGGCCTGATCGTATTTGCTGCTGGCGATCCTCCTGGTACTGGGCGTCGTTGTGTATCAGCAGGGCAACGCATCGAGGCGCTGGAGGCGCAGCAGGCCGTCAACCTGGACAGCATCGAGTGCATCGACCAGCGCGTCGATAATGCGGGAGCCCGTCAGGACGCCGCCGAACGCGACGTCACGCTGCTGAGGGAGGTCGCTCGCAGGACGCTCGCGGGAGGCCCGTAAGGTCAATCGGGGAGGCGGCCGGCAGCGGGCGCCGCTATACTCGCGCCCGATGTCGGACTGGTGCGCGGAGCCCCCTCCGGCGCTCCTGCTGCGCGGCGTCGATCAGTTCAACCGCGGAGAGTTCTTCGAGCAGCACGAGACGCTGGAGGACCTCTGGCGCGCCGAGACGCGCGCCGTGCGCCGGCTCTACCAGGGCATCCTGCAGATCGGGGTGGCGGCCTACCAGATCCGGCGCCGGAACCACCACGGCGCGATGCACATGCTCACCCGGGGACCCGCCTACCTGCGGCCGTTCGCGCCGCGCTGCCAGTCGGTCGACGTCGCGGATCTGCTGGCGCAGGCGGGGCGGATGCGGGCCGAGGTCGAGCGCCTGGGGCCGCACGGGCTCGACCGCTTCGACTGGTCGCTCGCGCCGCGCGTCCGGCTGATCGCACCCGCGTGAGGTCCGGGTGGGCGGCCCCGGCGCCGCGGCTGGAGTGGTCTATACTCCGCCGTCGTGCCCGCCCCGAAGTTCTCGGCCGAAACGCTGACGTTCCTGCGCGAGCTCAAGCTGAACAACGACCGCGACTGGTTCCGCGAGCACCGCGAGACCTACGAAACGCACGTGCGGGCCCCGATGCTGGCGGTGATCGAGCAGCTCGCGACCGATCTGCCGGCGTTCGCACCCGATCTGGTGGCCTCGACCCGGACCTCGATGTACCGCATCCACCGCGACACCCGGTTCTCGGCCGACAAGTCGCCCTACAAGACGTGGGTCGCGGCCATCTTCCCCCTGCGGGGCGGCGGGCGCCACGAGGGGGCGGGCCTGTACGTCCACGTCTCCGGAGACCACGTCATGATCGGCGGCGGGGTCTACGCCCCGACACCGCAGCACCTGCAGCGCCTGCGAGAGCACATCGCCGCCGACCCCGGCCGCCTGGCGGCGATCCTGGCCGCGCCGGGGTTCCGCCGCAGCTTCGGCGAACTGGGCGGCGAGCAGCTCAAGCGCGTCCCGCGCGGCTTCGCCGCCGACCACCCGGCCGCCGACTACCTGCGCCACAAGCAGTTCCTGGCCGGGTGCAACCGCCCGCCCGAGTTCGCTACGGGACCGCGCTTCTACAGCTCGCTGCTGCGCCTGTTCCGCCACCTCGGCCCGCTCATCGCGTTCCTGAACGAGCCGCTCGCCGGAAAGCGTTTCGAGCTCTGATCCGGTCGCTCCGGAGCGCAGTTCGTATATTCTCGGAGGGTGCTGCGGGAAGCCGCCGACATCCTGTGGCGCGGGCTCCGGCTGCGGTGCCCGTGCTGCGGCTACGGCCGGCTCTTCCGGTCCGCGTTCCACATGCATGTGCGCTGCTCCGCCTGCGGCGAGCGCTTCGAGCGCGAGCCGGGCCAGTGGTTCGGGGCGGTCTACATCAACCTCGGCCTGACGCTCGGCGCCGTCGCCCTCGGCGTCCTTCTCACGCGGACCCTCACGTCGCTCACGACGAGCCAGCAGGCGATCATCTGGACGCCGTTCGCGGCGCTGGCGCCGTTCCTCTTCCACCGTCTCTCCCAAGGGCTCTGGGTCAGCATCATCTTCCTGGGCGAGGGGCTGTACATCGCGTGGCCGCACCGGTAGACGGCCGCGCGAGCGCCGCGGGCGAAGCCGCCGGCGCGTCCGAGGCATCTGGCGCGGCCGGGGCGTCCAGCGCGGCCGAGGGGTCGCCCGGCGACCACGAGGCCCGCGCGCCGACCGGCGTCGACGCCGGAGCGCTGCTGCGGATCGGCGAGGCCTTCACGTTCGCGCGCTACCGCAACCTCTGGACCGCCGCCTTCACGTCCGCCGTCGGCACCTGGATGCAACGGTTCGCGCAGCAGTGGCTCGTCTTCGACCTCACCGGCTCGGCGTTCTACCTCGGCCTCGACATGTTCCTCGGGGCGCTGCCGCTGCTGCTCTTCACGCTGATCGGCGGCGTCGTTGCCGACCGCTACGACCGGCGCCACCTGCTGATGGGATCGCAGGCGCTGCAGATGGCGTGCGCGGTCACGCTGACGGCCCTGGTCGTCCTCGATGCGGTCCGCCTGCCGTGGATCCTGGGTCTGTCGTTCCTGACGGGGCTCGCGCAGGCGTTCGGGGGGCCTGCGTTCCAGTCGATCGTGCCGGCACTCGTCCCGCGCCGGACCCTCCCGAACGCGATCGCCCTCAACTCCATTCAGCACAACCTGGCCCAGGCCGTGGGTCCGTTCCTGGGCGGCGTCGTCTTCGCGACGCTCGGGCTCGCCGCCTGCTTCGGCCTGAACAGCGTCTCGTTCCTCGTCGTCATCGTGGTGCTCACGCTCATGCAGGGGGTGACGCCGCCTGCCTCGCGCGATCGGCGGCCGATGCTGGTAGAGCTCGGCGGCGGGCTGTCCTACGTACGCCACGGCGAGTCGCTCCTGGCCCTGACGGTGCTGGCGCTGGCGACGACGACGCTGGGGCTCCCCCTGCGGACGTTCCTGCCGGTCTTCGCGGCCGACGCCGATCACCTGAGCCGGCTGATGACCGCGGTCGGGGTGGGCGCGGTGGGCGGCGCGCTGGTGGTCGCCTGGCTCGGCACGTTCCGCGGCATGGGCCGCACGCTGCTGCTGACGCTGGTCGCCTACGGCGCCCTCGTGGCGGCGTTCGCAGTGCTGCCGGTGACGGCGTTCAGCTACGTGCTCCTCTGCCTCGGCGGGGGGGCGCTCCTGATGGCCTTCTCGCTCACCGCGTCGCTCGTGCAGCTCGCGGTGCCGGACGAGCTCCGCGGCCGCGTCATGAGCATCTACCTGATGGCCTTCCGCGGCGGAATGCCCCTCGGAAGCCTGGTGGGCGGCTACGTCACGACGTTCCTGCCGGTGCCGACGGTCATCGCGGCGAACGGCTTCCTGCTGATGCTCGTCGCCGCCGCCTTCCTGCTGCGCGGGGGCGTTCGGGATCTCTGAACCGCGGCGCCCTTGGAGGGACCCTGAAGAGCAAACCGACCCGTCGCCGACGAAGCCTGGATCGCAACGGCGCAACGCGGCGCACGTCACCGGTCGGGATCGGGCGCCGATTCCGCAGCACCCGCGGCGACGGCCAGCACCTCGCGATTCAGATGCACGCCGCCCGCGTTGACGTGCGCGATCACGGTGTCGGACGTGGTTCTCAGCATGCCGCGCAACTCGGCGATCTCCGCGCGGAGTTCTTCGCGGTTCGTCTGAATCTCTTCGCGATTGGTCCACGACAGGAACGCCGCAAACAGCCCTCCCGCGGCGGCCATGGTGAGCATGACGTCTCGGAACGTCTCTCGCATCCCGGTTCCGCCCTCCCCTTCCTCCTCGTCCACGACGCCCCATCGCACACCGGCTCGCGTGTCCGCTGGCGGAGGCCATTGCGCGGCGGTCGTGTGCGCCCGTCGCGACGATCAGGCACGCCCCCCTCCCGCCAGCGTATCAGTCGCTATCGTCGACGCCCAGTCCCCGCGCCCCGGACTGACCGACGCGCGGGGACCGCACGGCGGAAGTCCTACTGGAACAGCAGCGGGCGCCAGTCGAGCGTCCAGGAGAGCGGCACCTCGACCGGGAGGTAGCACACCTCGTGGTCGCAGGCCTGGTACTCCAGCGCGCCCTCGATCGTTACCGTGGCGTCCGGCGCCGCAGCCTGCCCGGCGATCTCCCGGCTCATGGGGATCGTCACCTCCTGCACGAGGCGGAACGGCGACTCGTAGACCTCCACGCGCTCGTCGAGCGGCTCGAAGTGGTAGATCTCCGAGGCCGGGTAGGCGACGTCGTGCGCCTGCAGGAACTCCGGCTCGTCGATGCGCAGGCGGATGACCCGATAGGTGTGACCGCCCGGCGCGTAGACGTGCATGTCCGCCTTCGGCGTGACGTCGACGACGAGCGAGAACCGGTTGCCGGGGGCGACCACGTCGTCGGTCGTCCAGGCCTCCGCGGTGAGGTGGTCGGTCTCCATCCGCACCGCATCCCGCTCCGTCCCCGCGAGCGGGTCGCCCAGGCGCACCGCGATGCTCGAGACGGTGAAGCGCTCCTGGTAGGCCGGCTCGAAGTAGCGCTCGCGCACGCGGCCGTCCGCGTCGAGCAGGAACGTTCCGGGGTACGGCACCCCGAACAACCGCTGCATCATCTCCCGCTGCTCGGCCGGGGCGCGGGCGGGGTCGAGCTCGCGGTTCAGCAGGTCGTAGGCCCGGATGGTCGCCGACCCGGCATCGGAGAGCAGGGGGTACTCGATGCCCCGCGCGGCCGCGAAGCCGGCCAGGGTGTCGGTGGAGTCATAGGTGATGACGGCGAGGCCGAGTCCCCGCGCCTGCAGGTCGTCGTAGCGGCTTTGCAGCTCCACGAGCTGCGTCTTGCAGTACGGTCACCAGTCCGCCGAACGGCTGAAGAC
>JAPOWL010000182.1 GCA_026707615.1 Acidobacteriota bacterium
CCGGGCGGCGGCGGAGCGGGCCCGGGCTGCGGCCCCGGCCGGCGCGGAGGGGGCGCGCTAGGCGTGTCCCAGCCCGCATCGCTCCCGGCCGTGACGGCAACCCCTGCCGGCCGGGCCATGACCGCGGAAGAGCTGTTCCGCCTGCCGGACGACGGCTGGCGCCACGCGCTGGTCCGTGGGGAGTTGCAGAAGATGACGCCGGCCGGCTTCAGGCACGGCGCGGTCATCATGAACGTCGCCGTCCCGCTGGGGCAGCACGTGAAGGCCCGCCGATTGGGCGTCGTCTGCGGCGCCGAGACCGGCTTCGTCCTGGCGCGGCGTCCGGACACCGTTCTCGCGCCGGACATCGCCTTCGTACGACAGCAGCGGATCCCAGCCGGCGGCCTGCCGGTGAGCTTCTGGGAGGGAGCGCCCGACCTCGCCGTGGAGGTCACGTCGCCCGGCGACACCCGCTCCGAGGTGATGGAGAAGGTGAAGGCGTGGCTCTCGGCCGGAACGCGGGTCGTCTGGGTGGTGGACCCCGGGCACGCGACCGTCACGGTCCATGAACCGGGAGCTCCCGCCCGGCTCCTCTCCACTTCCGACGTGCTCGACGGCGCCCCGCTGCTGCCCGGCTTCCGACTTCCGATCGCCGACATCTTCGCGTAGCCGCGTGCTCTTCCCTGCTACAGCAGCAGCGCGACCAGCACGCCGAGCGCCGCGAGCTGCCACCAGAGTTCCGCCCGTTCGCGGAGCACCAGGGTGCCGAGGGCGAGGAGCCCCGCCGCCGCGGCCAGGCAGAACCAGTAGAGCTCGGTGAACGTCTCCTCGCGCTGCAGGACACCGCTCGCCGACTGGCGGGCGTCGCGCACGATGCGGAGCGCGATCGCCTCGTCCGGCTCCGAGCCGAGCTCGTAGTACGACCCGCCGCCCGCCTCGGCGATGGCGCGCAGCGAGCGGCGGTCGAGCACGGCGTGGATCGGCGGCTCCGGCTCGTCGTAGCGGCCGCGGGGCGGCTCGGGGATGAACCCCCCGGCCGTGGTGCCGACGCCGACGACGTAGACGCGGATGCCCCGCTCGCTGGCCAGTGCGAGCGCCCGCTCCACCTCGCCGCTCCACGCCTGCCCGTCCGAGAGCACGACGAAGGCCACCGCGTTCAGGCGCGGGCCGTGGAGCTCGACGTCCTTGTCGACCATGCGGACGGCCCAGGTCAGGCCGTGTTCGATGTTCGTGTCCCAGCTCGTGTCGTCGCGCAGGCGGAACGGCGGCTCGCGCCGCAGGTGGTCCAGGAAGAAGAACAGCGCGTTCGGGTCGCTGGTCAGGCGGACCTGCGGCGCGGCGCGGCTGGCGAAGAGCGCCAGGGCCACCCGCTCGCGCCGCCAGCCGAGGACGTCGGCGAAGGTGCGCAGCCAGCGGATGGAGCGTTGCCACCGGTCGGGCGCCACGTCGGTCACGCGCATCGAGGTCGACCCGTCCTGCAGCACGACGAAGTCGACCCCCGCGCTCTCGACCACCGAGACGAGCGCCTGCGGCCTGGCGAGCGCGACGACGACGAGGGCCGACGCCAGAATGACGCACAGCCAGAACGCGAGCCCCCCCGCGAACGCCCACCGCTCCGAAACCGGCACCAGCCTGCCGGCGCGCAGGCGCCGCACGTCGCGCCGCCGCCGCACCAGCCGCACGATCCACACCCCGAGGAGCGTGGCGGGGACCGCCAGCAGCCAGAGGTAGTCGGGATGGAGCAGGCGAATGGGCGGCATCAGCCCCGCTTGCGGATCTGCCCGCCCGCGCCGAGCGTCGGCTGCTCGTCGAACTCGGGGTCGACGTCGCGCTGGATGGGCACGTAGATGCGGATCTCCTCGAGCGCGGCGTCCTCGGGCGCCTCGCCCTCCCGGCCGTGCTGCCCCGGGTCGGCGGCCGGCAGGTCGGCCCCCGAGGCGACGTCCGCCCGCAGCCGCACCAGGTACTCGTAGTTGTAGGCGGCGTCGCGCTGCCCCGCGCTCTCCTGCAGCACGCCGAGGTAGGCATCGATGGCCCCGTCGAGCGAGCGCAGCAGCCGGTCGCGGTCGTCCCCCGCCGCGAGTCCGGCCCGGTAGGCGGCGTTGGCGATGAGGAACTGCAGCGCCGGGCTGGCGCCCCCCGCGCCGGCGGCGACGTCGGCGTAGTCGGCCAGGAGACCCGCGTAGTCGCCCTGCCAGTAGCGCACCGCGGCCTGGCGCGCAGCAACCCCGTCGCCGCCGGCGCCGCCGCCGAAACGCCACCAGGCAGCGGGACCGCGGAACGAGGCGGCGATCTCGGCCAGCGCCGCGGCCGACCCGTCGAGGTCGAGCGTGGCGCTCCGCTGCTGCGCGCGGGCCAGGCGGCGGTCCACCTGGCTGCCGGACCAGAGCACTGCCGCCGCGGCGGCGAGCACGATCGCGGCGCCGGCGAGAATGCCCGCCGACTTCCCGTTCCCGGTCACGACGAGCTCCCTGTCGGTGTCGGTCGCTGGGCCGAACGTCTCCTCATCGCAGGCTCTCCATCAGCGCTCTCGCCCATCAACGGTCTCCCCATCAAGCGGTCTCGCCAGGCAAGGTCTCTCCCTCCAGGCGGTCGACAGGCAACCAACCGTCTCCCCATCAGCGGTCGCCAGCAACGGTCTCTCCATCAGCGGCCTCGCCGGCAACGGTCTCGTCGCCGAGGGGACGCGCCGCTCGGGATCACGGGAAGCGCCGCATCCGGGCCACGCCGAGCGCCAGCGCCGCCGCGGCCAGCCAGAGGCCGGCGCCGGCGAGCGCGAGGGGCGCGAAGCGCGGCTGGTTCGTCACGTAGCGCCGGACGCGGATGCTCCCCTCGGCCACCTCGTCAATCTGGCGCACCGCGTCCAGGATGGCCGCCTCGTTCGCGGCCGGGAAGAAGCGGCCCCCGGTCCGCTCGACGGCCAGCTTCCATTGCTGGTCGGAGATGAGATCGCCGAGGGCCTGATCGTACGCCGTCCGGATGAAGTAGACCGGAATCGCGTTGTCGGCCGCCTCCTGCATGATGGCGTCCAGCGTCACGTCCTCGAAGCGGGCGTGCGTGTCCTGCCCGTCGCTGAAGATCACGATCAGGTTGCCGGCCGCGCCCAGGAAGTCGAACGTGCGGAACAACTGCACGCCCCGGTTGATGGCCCGCATGATGAGCGTCCCGTGGTCGGGGAAGCGGCGGTACTCCTCGGGCGTCCCGATGAGGCTGATGCTCAGCAGGATGTTCTCGTAGTCGTTCGTGAACGGCGTCACGATGTACGCCTCGTTCCCGAACTGCACCAGCGACACGAGGTCGTGGTAGGGCCCTTCCATGCGGCGCCGGACGAAGTGCTCCGCCGCCGCCACGTTGGCGAGGAAGGTGTTGCCGGCCGCGAGCTGCTCGGTGGCGAACGCCGTGTTCATGCTGAGCGAGGCGTCGATCAGGATCGCGATGCGGTGCCCGGGGTAGGTGACCTCCTCGTCGACCCTGGGCGTCTGCGGATCGGCCAGCGCCACGGTGAAGGGCACGACGCCGGCCAGGAAGACGGCGAACGCGAGATGCCGAACCGCCGCGGGCCCCAGGCGCCGGCGGCGCAGCGACCGCGGCAGGGCCGGGAGGACGACGGCCCCGCGGCCGGGCGAGCGGCGGCGGAGGCTCCGCACGGCGAGCGCCGCGAGCGTCGCGAACGCCATCCCCCCGAGGACGAGGACGGCCGCCTCGCGCTCGAGCAGGGGCGCGGAATCGCCGGCCGGAACCGCGAGCCCACGCAACTCCGCCAGCGCCGAGCCGAGGCGCGCCACGAGGTCGCTCAGCGTCCCCATGCCCGCTCCCAGGCCTCCACGGCGCGCCGCAACGGGCCGAAGCGCCGCACGGCGGGCGCCCCTTCCCGGGCGCGGACGGCGAGCGCCTCCGCGGCGCGGTCGAGCTGCGCGGTCAGGGGCTCGGCCGGGGTGTCGCGCGGCCGGCCGTAGCGGACCGCACCGAACCGGCGGAGGGCGTCGCGGACGATCTCCGCGAGATGCGCATCCCGCGGGCGCCGGGACCGGAGCTCGGGCAGGGCGCCGTCGAGCCGCTCGGGGGTCACCGCCGACGAGATGCGGACGGCCCCCGCCGCGCGCTTCCTCCCGCGCCGGACGAGGAGTTTCCCCTCCCGGTCTCCCGCTCCGACGCCGCCCGCTCCGACGCCGCCCGGTCGGTTTCCCGCTCCGACGTCACCCGGTCGGTCGTCGCCCGCACCGCCGGATCGGCTTCCCCGGCTCGCTGGTCGCACTTCGGCGCCGCCTGCGTCGGTCGACACCGCGGGCGGCTGCCGCAGCGCCACGCCGCGCCCATACGTGCGTGCGCGCGCGTCCGGTGCGTCGGTCGACAGCGCGGGCGGCTGCCCCAGCGCCACGGCGCCGGCGACACGGAGCGCGGCAATCGCGCGACCGACCGCCACCGTGCTCCAGCCGTCCCGGCCGACCGCCTCCCGCACCGCCGCGAGCTCGTCGAGCGCGCCGTCCGCCACCCGCCACTCGGGGAGGATCGCCGCGCCGGCCGTCGTCCCCCCGCGTCGCCGGTACAGCCCGAGCCCCGCCGCCAGCGCCGCCGCCAGGGCGGCCAGAGCGAGGACGGCCGCTCCCAGCGCCGCGAGATTGGCCCGGAAGAGGCGCGCCTCCGCGTCCCCGAACGTCTCCCCCGGCAGCTCCCGAATGTCGGCCCCGTCGGCCGGCACGAGGGCCAGCACCCGCACCGGCTCCGGCGGCAGCACGTAGGTCAGCTCGCGGCCGGCGGTCGCCGATTCGCCGTCGAGCGAGCGCTCGATGCGGTAGCGCACGTCGAGGGGCGGAAGCTCGACGTCCGCCCCGAAGTACTCCTCGCCGATGATGCGCAAGCGGTAGCGGTACTGGAAGAAGCGGCGGGGCCCGCGGACGAGGTCGTCGTAGCGCTCCCCCTCGAGCACCTCGAACGGCGAGACGGAGAGCGACTCGGGCTCCAGCCCCGCCAGGTCCGGCACGGCGCGCGCCAACGGCGTCTCCGCCACGCTGCAGGTGACGAGCAGGTCGAAGCGCTCGCCGACGTAGACGGCGTTGCGGCCCACCCGGCGCCAGCAGCGGATCGCCTCGATGGATCGGCGTTCGCTGCCAGCGGCGGCGGCGTCATCGGCGGCTGGCACACCCGCGGCGGCCTGCGCGAAAGGTCCCGCGGGCTCGACGACGGCAGGTACACCCGGGACGGACCGTGCGCCCACGGCAGTTGTCCCCGGAGCGGCTTGTGCACTGGCGGCAGTGGCGCCCGGGATGGCGTGCGCGCCGGCGGAACCCGCGGCAGGTGCGACAGGTCCTGCGCGCGCGACGACGGCGAGGAAACCGACGGCGAGCGCCGACGCGAGGAGCGTCGCCCGTCGGCCACCGGATCGACCGTCCTTCATCGTCCCTGCCTCAGCACTGCCTCGTCACCGCCGCCGCATCCGCCGGTCGGCGAGGAAGTCGACCACCGTCTCGTGGAACCGGCCGGCGTCGGCGCCCAGCCGGAGCACCTCGAGCCCGAGCTCCTCCGCGCGGTCGGCGACCGTGTCCTGCCACACCCGAACCTCCGCCGCGAGCGACCGCAGCTCGCCGGCCGAGAGCAGGACCGCCTGGCCGGTCTCGACGTCGCACACCTCGGTCCACCCGGCGGGCGCCACCGGCAGCTCGAAGGCGTAGGCGGCGTCGATGAGGACCACGAACACGTCGTGCCGCGCGTTGAGGTTGGCGAGCTCGCCGAGCAGCACCTCGGCCCCGTCGAAGAGAAAGTCGGAAATCACCGGCACGAGCGACGTCCGGCGCAGCAGGGCCGACAGATCCGCGTCCGTCCGCACGTCGGAGTCCGTCGCGGCGGCCGGCCGGAGCGTGAGCCCGGCGGGCCCGCTCCCGCTCCCCGCGATCCAGTTCCCGCGCCCGGCGGCCTGACTCACGGACCCGCCGGTCTCGCTCCCGGACCCGTCCTCCCCGGCGGCGTTTCCGGCCCCGCCGCGCCCCGTCGTGACCGCGGCCTGGTACGTCTCCAGGCAGTGCACGGCGTGGCTCTTCCCCACCCGCGGCCGGACCGCGAGGCGCCGGTGCGGGCCGTCGAGGGTGACCAGGCCCACCTGGTCCCGGAAGAGCGCGCCGGCGAGGGCGAGGGTGCCGACGGTGCGCGCGATGATCGTCGCCACCGGCACCCCGCCGGCGCCGCAGCGGGTGGAGAGCGACGTGTCGGCCACGATCACGAGCCGCGCCGTGCTCTCGTGCTCCTGCTCGCGGGTGACCAGCGGCGCGAAGTTCGTCAGCGTCGACTGCGCCCAGTCGATGGCCGACGGCCGGTCGCCCGGCTGCCAGTCGCGGAGCCCGGCCGGCTCGTGGCCCGCGCCCCGGAACGCGCTCGGATGGGCGCCCGCTGCGTGCTCGCGCATGCGGCGCACGATGACCAGCTCGATGTCCTGGATCTCCTCCCAGCCGACGAGGGCGTCGCTCGGGGTCGAGGTCGGGGTCGTGGGGGCGGTCACGGGATGGCCACCTGCTCGATGATGTCGTCGATGACCGCCTCCACCGTGACGCCCTGGCCCGCGGCGTGCGGGGCGAGCCAGATGCGGTGGCCGAGGATGTAGCGCGCCAGGTCCTGCACGTCCTCCGGGTAGACCTCGTCGCGCCCGCGGTCGATGAGCGCCCAGACCTTGACGAGCCGGCCCCAGCAGATCGTCGCCCGCGGCGAGCCGCCCAGGTCGACGAAGCGCTCGACGAGCTCGGACGGCGACCGGTGGTGCCAACTGGTCTCGGCGCCCATCGACCGCGGGCGCGACGAGGGCTA
>JAPOWL010000017.1 GCA_026707615.1 Acidobacteriota bacterium
GGCCGATGAACGACACGCCCCGTTCCTTCAGAAAGTACGCCACGTCGGCGTGGTAGCCGGCCACGCCCTCCTCGGACGGATTCCAGGGACCGAGGGTCGCCCGCCGCTTCCAGCGCCCGGTGTGCAGCAGGATGACGTCGCCCGGCTCGACCCGCACGCCCTGGATCCGCTCCAGTTCCTCGAGATCGGCGGCGCGGATCGCCGTACCCGGCTCCACCCAGCCCTCGCCGGAATCCTTGCCCGGCAGCAGGGTGGCGTCGAACAGGATCCCGCGCGTGAAGATGCCCTCGCGCAGCTCGTGAATGCTACCCTGCGGGCAACCCTCCGCCGCCGTCACCTGTTCGGCCGTCACCCCGTTGTAGCCCTTGCCCTCGAACATCACGTGGCAGGCGACCGAGTCGAGGTGGCTGTGGATGACGCCGTGGTAGGTGCCGGTGTACTGGTAGCGGTCGGAGGCGCCGGTTTCGCTGACGTTGACCACCTGCCGGTCGAGGTACCACTGGCCCTCGAGCTCCGGCGCCTGGATGATGTCGTGGGCCAGGGACACGCTGCGGCCCTCGGTCACGAGCGCGGCCGCGGCCTTCCGCTTGGCCGGCGTGATCAGGTTGGCGGCTCCCAGCCCGTCGTCGGTTCCCCAGCGGCCCCAGTTGGAGAGCTCCTCCATCGCGTGGAGGAACTCCGCCTCGGTGGTCATCGCGGGACGCGACTGGGAATCCACGGTGGCGGCAGCGCCGATCAGCAGGAGCACGAGCGCCAGAACGCCGCGGCGTCCGAGAGTGTGTGCGAGCATGTTGTGCCTCCTTCGCCAGGTCGCGCCGGCTCGGGCAGTTTACTCCGTCCGGCCGCCGCTTCTGGAGGCAACCGCGAGAGGCACGGCTCGCGTGGAACCGAGCCCGTCGGCCGAGCTGGCGCGCCCTGACTCGGCGCATCCGGGAGTCTGCACCGGGCGAGGTGGCGCGCCCTGCCGGGCGCGTTGGGAGTCTGCGCGGGGCGAACGCCTCCAGGGTCTGCGGCGCAGACGCCTGGCGCGCCGACAGTCCTGCGGCGCAGACTCCTGGCCGAAACGGGAGAATGAGACCGGCAACAGCGGGAAGGGAGAGGAACGGAACGATGATGAGATCTGCAACCGCATTGTGCTTCGGGGTATTGGCATGCCTCATCGCCGCCTGCGGCTCGCCGGAGCCCGAGCCGGCGCTGGAGATGACGGCCCCGGACACCGGCGCCGGCACCATCCTGCGAGTCGACCCGCGCTTCGACGCGCTCGTGCCGGCGGATGCCCGCATCGAGAAGCTGGCCGACGGATTCGTCTTCACGGAAGGGCCGGTCTGGGACCGCGCCGGAGGGCGACTGCTCTTCTCCGACGTTCGCGGGAACGGCGTCTACCAGTGGACGGAGGCCGACGGGACGAGCCCCGTCATCGAGCCGGTGTTCGAGGGTGACCGCACGGGCCTGCGCTCGGTCAGCTCCAACGGCCTGACGCTCGACGCCGAGGGCCGCCTCGTGATGTGCGAGCACGGCAATCGGCTCATCTCGCGGGTGGAGGCGGACGGCACGCGGACCACCCTCGTCGAACGCTACGAGGGAAATCGGCTGAACAGCCCCAACGACGCGGCCTACGCGTCCGACGGCTGGCTCTACTTCACCGACCCCGGCTCGGCGCTCGAGGGGCGCGACGCGTCGCCGCTCCGCGAGCTCGACTTCAACGGCATCTACCGGCTGAGCCCGGACGGCGAGCTGGAGCTGCTGCACCGCGACCAGTCGCGCCCGAACGGCATCGCGCTCTCCCCGGACGAGGCGACGCTCTACGTGGCGAACTCCGATCCGGAGCAGAAGGTCTGGATGGCCTACGACCTCGGCGCGGAGGGCGTGGCCAACCCGCGGGTGTTCTTCGACGTCAACGACCAGACCGCGGAGGGGGCGGCGGACGGCCTCAAGGTGGACGACGCCGGCAACCTCTTCGCCACCGGTCCCGGCGGGGTCTGGGT
The DNA here is from genome assembly GCA_026707615.1 of Acidobacteriota bacterium. GTDB lineage: Bacteria > Acidobacteriota > Vicinamibacteria > Vicinamibacterales > UBA8438 > JAGWAJ01. The sequence continues at coordinate 1,986 of JAPOWL010000017.1, forward strand.
CATCGCCCCCGACGGCACGCACCTGGGGACGATCATGCCGGACGAGGTGCCGGCCAACGTGGCGTGGGGCGACGACGGCAGCACGCTCTACATGACCGCGCGCACGGGCTTGTATCGGATCCGGCTGACCACCGGCGGCACGATCCCCGGACCGTAGCGGCGGCCGCCTCGAGCTGGGGGAGGGGCAGGCGCCCCTCCCCCTGAGGTGTCCTGTGCGAGCGACGCGGCACGGCGCCGGGTCGGCTCGCCGGCGCTCCTTCTACTGCTGGTTCTCGGTCTGCCGTTCCTGGGCGCGCTCGCCGCCGAGGATGTTGGTCATGCTGTAGTTCCCCTCGTGGCAGGCGTACTCGAAGAGGAACGGCAGCTCCTCGGCCGGGAACGCCGTGAACGGGAACTCGCCGGAGAACGCCTGGCTGAAGTGCGTCGGGTCGTCGATCGTGAACTCGTAGTCGAGCGTCGTGTCGTCGACGCGCGTGAACCGCTCGGTCACGGTGATGGTGTCGTCGATGCGGCCGTTGTCCATCCGGAGCAGGATCGGGTCGCCGCCGACGGCGCCGGCGTTGGCGGTGGTCTTGCGCAGGTTGGTCGTCTCGACGACGAGCGTGTCGCCTTCGAACCGGCCGCGCGCGTCGCCGTGCCACTGCCGGATGCTGGTCGGCAGGTGGTCGCGCCCGTCGAGCGGGATGACCCGCGTGTCGTGGATCATCTCGGCGAAGATCACGACGTAGCCGGGCGTCTGCAGCACGATGAAGTTGTTGTTGTAGGCGCTCGGCAGCATCGGCGGTCCCGCCGACCAGACCAGGCAGCGGTCGTTCAGCTCCAGGTCCTCCCAGGAGTCGAACGGGCCCTCGACCGGATACGACTCGTCGTGCGCCGCCTTGCGCTCGGCGGCGTCGGCCGTCCGCGCCGGGAGCCGGCCATTGGGCGGATCGACGATCAGCGAGGTGCGGTTCGTCGGCCGCGTGCCGCCGTCGAGCCAGAAGTTGTTGTAGCCGCCGACGTTGCCGCCCGCGACGGTGCGCCGCGGCGGCGCCTCCAGCAGCGCCTGGTTGCGGTCGAGGCGGGCCTGCTCCTGGGCCGCGATCTCCTCGTCGCTGAGGAACTCCTGGTTGCCGGCTGACTCGGGCCGCTGGAGCGGCGTGATCGTCTTGTTGGTGTAGGTCCCCTGCAGATCCGGGTCGCCCCAGGGCGTGCGGGGCGCGGCTTGGTCCTGGGCGAGCGCCGCGACCGGCGCCAGCAGGACCAGCGCGGCCAGGCACAGGACGGCGCGCCGATGGAAGTGGGTCATCTCGGTACCTCCCCGTAGTGCGCGTTTCGGTTGTGAACGGTGCCGGCGGCGCCGGACTGGCTGCGATGCGGAGCCTGCGACGCCGCTCCGGTTTCGTCGTCGAATCGGTCCAGACGACGGGTCGTCGAGACGTCTGACGAACCGAGCGTTGGTGGCGATTATACCCCGCGCCTTCCGACTCCACCTGCACCAGCCGCAGGCCGGAGCCCGGCTGCGTGTCGTGTGCGGGTGCGCCGCCAGGCCGCTGCCCGGCGCTCCCCTTCGTCTATACTCGCTGCGTTCTCTCGCGCAGATTCCCCAGGGACAGGGCGATGGCATCCACGGTCGCGGCGGCGGCAGTTCGTCCGGGCTGGGAGGTGCTGGCCAGCGGGCGCCTCTGGATCGCCGGCCTCATGGGGTTCGCGGGCGGCCTGCCGCTCCTCTTGACAATCACGCTGCTCCAGGCGTGGCTGTCATCCGCGCAAGTGAGCCTGACAACCATCGGGCTGCTCGGCCTGGTGGGGTTGCCCTACAACGTGAAGTTCCTCTGGGCGCCGCTGATGGACCGCTTCGTGCCCCTCGGTCTCGGGCGCCGTCGCGGCTGGCTGGTCGTCGCGCAATTGAGCCTGGCCGCGAGCATCTTCGCGCTCGGCCTCCAGGACCCGGCCCAGCGCCTGTGGGCCGTGGCGCTCGCCGCCCTTGCGGTGGCCTTCTTCTCGGCGACGCAGGACGTCGTGATCGACGCCTACCGGCGCGAGAGCCTCGCCGACGCCGAGCAGGGCCTGGGGGCGTCGATGTACACCTACGGCTACCGCCTCGGGATGCTGGTGGTGTCGGCCGGCGGCCTCGTCATGGCCGATCGGATCGGCTTCCGCGCCGTGTATTTCGGCATGGCCGCCATCATGCTCGCGATGGTCGCGGTGACGCTGCTGGCTCCGGAACCGGGCGGCAGCGGCGAGCGGCCCCGAACGCTGAAGACGGCGTTCCTGGGTCCGTTCGGGGAGTTCTTCCGCCGCCGGGACGAGATGCCGAGCGGCGCCATCGCGGTGCTGGCCTTCATCCTCCTCTACAAGCTGGGGGACAACCTCGCCAGCCACATGTCGATCCCGTTCTATCTGGATCTCGGCTTCTCCAACAGCGAGATCGGCACCGTCGTCAAGTTCTTCGGCCTATGGCCGCTCCTGTTCGGTGTCTTCGTGGGCGGCGTGCTCAATCTGCGGGCCGGGCTCTACCGGGCCCTGATCGTCTCCGGGGTGCTGCAGGGCGTCTCGACCGCCGGGTTCGCCGTCCTGTCGCTGGTCGGCGACGACCGTTGGTGGCTCGCCGCCGTGATCGGCTTCGAGAACCTGACGCAGGGGATGGGCACGGCGGCCCTCATCGCGTTCATGGCGTTCCTCACCGACCGCCGCTTCACGGCCACGCAGTTCGCGATGTTCACGGCTCTGTCGGGCGTGCCGCGGGTCGTCCTGACGGCGCCGACGGGCTGGATGGCGACGCAGATGGGCTGGGCCCCCTTCTTCATCTTCTCCGCGCTCGTCGCCATCCCCGGCCTGCTCCTGCTGCTCGCGTTCCGCGCCTGGCTCCAGGACGGCGCCTCGAAGCCGGCTCCGGCCTGAGAGGGCCGGGCACGCCGCGTCCCCCGCGTCGACGGTTCACCCCGGGCTCCGACAACGTCCATCCGAACGGGCCTCGTCCTCGAGGCGAGCCGCAAGCGCGAGGGCCTTGTCGATGTCGACCCGCGGCTGTCCCATGGCCTCGCTCTGCTGCCGGAAAGGGGTCGCGCCCTTGCCGGGTTGCTGCGCCCGAAACAGGCCGGCTCGAAGAGCGCGGTTCAGCATGCGGGTCAGGGAGACGGATTCGTCGCGGGCACGCTGCTTGAGCTCGAGCATCAGGTCGTCGTCGATTCGTACGGTGCTGCGCATCATGGCATTATGACACCGCGATCGGTGATGTCAGATCACCACCGTGTGCCGCAGCGACTCGCCAGCCGCGGAGTCGTTCCCAACCCGGTGCCGACGTGCTATAAGCGTCTGCGGGCGCCGCGAACGGGCGCCGCAGCGGGACCGCCGATGAGCAGCACCTACGACCGGCCGTCGCGAGAGGCCGCCCTCGCCCTCGTCCACGATTCCGATCTCCCGGCCCTCATGGAGCGGGCGGCGGCGTTGCGGGACGCCGGCTTCGGCCGCCCCGTGAGCTACTCGCGCAAGGTCTTCATTCCCCTCACGAAGCTCTGCCGGGACGTCTGTCACTACTGCACGTTCGCGCAGCCGCCGCGGCCCGGCGAGCGGGCGTACATGTCGCTCGACGAGGCGGTGGAGGTGGCCCGGCGCGGGGCGGCGGCTGGATGCCGGGAGGCCCTGTTCACGCTGGGCGACAAGCCGGAGCTGCGCTATCCGCAGGCCCGCGCCGAGCTCGACGCGCTCGGCCATCCGACGACGATCGCGTACCTCGTGGCCGCGGCCCGCGCCGTATTCGACGCGACGGGCCTTCTGCCGCACGCCAACCCCGGCGTCTGCACGCGGGAGGAGCTGATCGCCCTCCGTGAGGTCTGCCCGTCGCAGGGGATGATGCTGGAGAGCGTCTCCCGGCGGCTCCTCGAACCGGGGCAGGCGCACCACGGGTCGCCCGACAAGGATCCGGACGCGCGGCTGGAGACGTTGCACCTCGCCGGAGAGCTGGCGATCCCGTACACGTCAGGGATTCTCATCGGCATCGGCGAGACCCGGGAGGAGCGCATCGCGTCGCTCCTCGCCCTGCGCGACCTCCACGACCGCTACGGCCACATCCAGGAGATCATCGTTCAGAACTTCCGGGCGAAGCCGGATACGCGGATGGCCGGGGCACCCGACCCGACGCTGGAGGACCTGCAGTGGACGATCGCCTGCGCGCGGCTGATCTTCGGCCCCGACATGGCGATCCAGGCGCCGCCCAACCTGACGCCGGACACCTTCGGCCGCCTGATCCGGGCGGGCATCAACGACTGGGGCGGGGTGTCGCCGGTGACGCCCGACCACGTGAACCCCGAGGCGCCGTGGCCGCACCTCGAGCGCCTGGCGCGCGAGACCGAGCGCGAGGGCAAGGTGCTGACGGAGCGGCTCACGGTGTATCCCGCCTACGTGCGGACCCTGGATGCCTGGGTGGCGGAGCCGCTGTGCCCGGCGGTCGTGCAGGGATCCGACGCCGACGGGTTCGCGCGCGCGAGCGCGTGGTCGCCGGGTGACCGCGACGCCGCGCTGCCGGTGGCGCTCCTCGACCGGCTCGAACGCCCCGAGGCCCCCGCTCCCACGGCGACCGTGCGGGCCGTGTGCGAGCGGGCGTCCCGCGGCGACGGGCTGGACGAGCGGGAGATCGAGACGCTCTTCACCGCCCGCGGGGACGATCTCGTCGCGGTGGTGCGGGCGGCCGACGCGCTGCGGCGCGAGGTCAACGGCGACGAGGTGACCTACGTCGTCAACCGCAACATCAACTACACGAACGTCTGCTACTTCAAGTGCCA
>JAPOWL010000060.1 GCA_026707615.1 Acidobacteriota bacterium
CGCGTGAGCTGCATGCAGATGGCGCGCGAGACGAGCGGCCGGACCTATCCGAACATCGGCGTGCCCGAGGCGCACCACACCGTCTCGCACCACCAGCAGGACCCGCACAACATCGCCCAGTACACGAAGATCAGCCAGTACCAGATGACGCTCTTCGCCGGCCTGGTCGACAAGATGCGGGCCACCCCGGACGGCGACGGCACGCTGCTCGACCACAGCATCCTGCTGCACGGCGCCGGCATGGGCGACGGCGACCAGCACACGCCGTACAACCTGCCGATCACGCTGATGGGCGGCGGCTGCGGGCAGCTCGGGGGCAACCGGCACCTCGTCTACGAGATGCACACCCCGTTCATGAACCTGGGGCTGACGCTGCTCGAGAAGGTCGGCGTGAAGGTCGACCGCATCTCCGACAGCACGGGACCGCTGACCGGGGTGTAGGGGGGCGGCCCGCTCACGAGCCGTATCGCAGCGCGAAGGCCGGGGCGAGGCGCGCCGCCAGCGCCTCGGCGCGTCGAGTGCGTGCGATGTCGTTGGGTTCACGGAGCAGGGCGTCCAGGTCAGCGGGCCGGAGCCCGGGTACGGCGGGGGACTCGTCCGTCTCGCGCCAACCGTCGGGCCCGGCGACGAGCAACGTGGCGGCGCCGTCCGGTCGGGCTTCCGATCCGCCGGTCCGCGTCCAGATCCACAACTCCGGCACGCCGAGGCGCCCGTAGGCCGCGAGGCGGGCGTCGAACCGTTCCCGGCTCAGCGGCGTCGTGTCGACTTCCACGACCACGTCGGGCACGGGCGCGGGGCGGGTGGCCGTCTCGAGTTCCCGGAGTTTCTCGGGCGAGACGAAGAGCTGCGCGTCCGGGTGGCGTCGGTCGCCCTCGCGGCCTTCGATCGGTGCGGTGGCTCCCACGTGAGCCGGAACGCCGGACGCGCGGCGCAGAGCGGTCAGCAGCTCGGCCACGGCGAAGGTCCGCGGGTCGTGGTAGCGACCGTTGGGCACCGCGTCCACCTCCAGCGTGCCGCGGGGCCCGTTGTAGGAGGAGCCGCGCGGCAGGCTCTCGCTGTTCATCAACCGGTCGTAGCAGGCCACGGGCATGGGGAAGATCAGCGCCCCGTGCTCGCAGCGCAGGTCGGAATGCTCGTTGGGGATAGGCGTTGCGGCCGCCATCCCGGCAGCCTACCCGCAGCGCGCGCGGTGAGGCAACGACCACCCCCGCCTGCGAAGTCAGGCCGGTTCCACGTCGAAGGCCGTGAGGTCGCGCGACTCGGTGCCGATCTCGACGCCGATCAGGTAGACCGTGCGGTTCGGGGCCCGATACTTGTCCCCGTTGCGGCGCGCCTTCCACTGAGTCAACGCAGAGCGGTCCGCGAGGGTGCCGTCGTCCGTCGATGGGCTCTCGCCCGCGCTGCCCGGCCGAGCGCCCCGCGCCGCGCGTTCGCGCACCTTGAACTCGAACACGAAGGCGACGTCGGCGAGGACCACGGCCATGTCCAGCCGCCCGCGGCTGGTGGTGTCCTCCACCGCCACGCCGTCCATCGATGCCTGGAACCAGGCGTAGAAGACGCTCGACCAGTAGCCCTCGTAGCGGGCAATCTCGTTCCGCCGGTGCCAGTCGTGCGGAATGGACGCCAGGAACCTCCGGATCAGCGCCTCCAGGCCGGTCCAGTCCTCGGCCGCCAGCAGCCGCCGGAGCGCCACGGCGCTGCCGGCCGACCGCCAGCGCGGCGCCAGGGCGTCGAGCAGACCGCGGTTCAGGCCGCGCCGCACCTCGCGATTCGGGTACCCGAGGCGGTACTGGGCGTAGCCGTCCAGCTTCTCCTCGGCGATGATCGTCAGGTAGCCCGCCTGGAAGAGAAGAGCCTCGGTCCCCACCGACGCCAGGTCGAATGCCGACAGCAGGTCGTCGTCCGCGTGCAGCCCCTCGAGATCGGGAGCGGAGAAGCCGCGCTCGATCAGCGTGTCGACGAGGAAGCGCGGGGTGGCGGTCTCGAACCAGTGGGCCTTGAACTCGCGGCTCTGGAACAGATGGAGGATGGCCCAGGGGTTGTAGACGTTCTCGGCGCCTCGCCAGTTGTACCCGTTGTACCAGGTGCGGATCTGCTCGCGCTCGAGGCCGGGAAGCTCCGGCGCGAAGACGGCGTCGAGGTCCGCCTCGGTGTAGCCGCAGACGGCGGCGTAGCGCGGGTCCAGGGTGAGGTCGGTCAGGAAGTTGAGGTCGGAGAACAGGCTGACCTTGGAGAACTTGCTGACCCCGGTGAGAAACGCGCGCTCGACGTGGGCGTCGCAGTCCCTGAGCGTGCCGTAGAGCCCCCGCAAGTCGTCGCGGTTGGCGGTCGCCTGCGCATCGGGGGGCGTCCCCCGAGGCCCGTCCGTCGCCGTCGCCCCTTCCAGCGCGTTCAGGATCGGCTTGTCGTACTCGTCCACGAGGACGACCACCCGCTCGCCGGTGCGTTCGTGCAGTGCCTCCAGCAGGCTAGCGAAGCGCGCCGCGGGTGTGAGGACCTCTGACGCCGGCAACCCGGCCCGGCGCTCCGCGCCGGCGAGTTGCTGCATGACGCTGGCCTGCAGCTCGCCCGGCCTCGGGAGTTGCCGCCGGCGAAGCTCAGTCGCACCACCGCCCGCCGCCTCGACCAGTCCCACGCGTCGTGGACCGCCAGACCGCGGAACAGGGGTTCGCTGCCCTCGTACAGCTCCTTGAGGGTGTCCACGAACAGGCTCTTGCCGAAGCGGCGCGGGCGGGACAGGAAGTAGTGCTTGCCGCCGTCCGCCGCGATCCGGCTGGCGTAGCGGGTCTTGTCGACGTAGTAGTAGCCTTCCTCGCGGATCTGGCGGAGGTTCTGGATCCCGGTGGGAAGCCTGCGCTTCTTCACGCGGGCATTCTATGCGTGTCTGCCTCCGCGCTCGGGAGGCGGAAGGGAACGCGACCGCGAACGCCCGCCAGCCGCCGCCGGACCGTCCGCCGGCGAGGGAGGCGCGGCCCACACCGCCCGGCCGGTGCCCGCGCACGGTGCTGGGGAGGTGAGGCCCGGACCGACCGGCCGGTGCCCCCGCCCCGTGCTAGGATGGCCCGACAGCGAAAACGGGGAGTCGCGTCGGCGTCCGGGACGATGCCGCCGGCTTTCGGGACGAGGTGTCCGTTATGCATATCACCGCGATGAGGTCGTGCGCGTTCATGTCCAGGGTGGCCGCGATCGTGTGCGCGGCGGGGCTTGGCATCCCGCTGGCGGTCGAGGCCGAGGCGGGCGCGCGGCGCGACGCTCCGCTCGTCGCCGCGGTCAAGGCGGCCGACGTCGACGCGGTCCGGACGCTGATCGGTGAGCGGGCCGTCGACGTGAACCAGGCGGAGCCGGACGGAGCGACGGCGCTCCACTGGGCGGTCCATCGCAACGACGCCGAGCTGGTCGACCTGCTGATCGCGGCCGGTGCGGACGTCGCAGCGGCCAATCGGTACGGGGTGCAGCCGATCTCGCTGGCGGCGGAGAACGGGAACGCGGCGATCCTCGACGCTCTGCTCGACGCCGGTGCCGACCCCAACGCCGTGCTCCCCGAGGGCGAGACGGTGCTGATGACGGCAGCGCGCACCGGTGACGCCGCATCCATTCGGGCACTGCTCGTGCGGGGTGCGGACCCGAACGCGCGCGACCGCTTCCGGGGCCAGACGGCGCTGATGTGGGCCGCCTCCCGGAACAACGCGGATGCCGTGCACGCCCTGGCCGAGCTGGGGGCCGATCTGCACGCGCGGACCGAGTCTGCTGCGCGTCCGGCCAACGGGAACCGGCTCTTCTACGCGCCGCCGCCCACCGGCTTCACCGCCCTGACGTTCGCCGCCCGCGGCGGGCACATCGATGCGATGCGCGTCCTCCTCACGGCCGGCGCCGACATCAACGACACGCTGTCCGACGGGCAGAGCGCGCTCGTGGTCGCGGTAGCCAACGCCAACTGGGAGCTCGCCGACTACATGCTCGACCGGGGCGCCGACCCCAACCTGGCCGGGGCCGGCTGGAACGCGCTGCACCAGCTCCTGCGCACGCGGCGGATGAACACCGGCTTCGGGTTCCCGGCCCCGATCCCGAGCGGCAGCGTCGACAGCATCGACGTGCTGCGGAAGATGATCGAGCTCGGCGGCGACGTCGACGCCCGGATGACCACCAACGGGATGAAGGACGGGCAACGAAACCGCCTGAACCGGCTGGGCGCCACGCCGTTCTTCCTGGCCGCCAAGGTGACCGACACCGAGGCGATGCGCGTGCTGGTCGAGGCGGGCGCCGACACCGTCACCCCGAGCGCCGACGGCACGACCCCCTTGATGGTCGCGGCGGGGCTCGCCATCTGGAACCCCGGCGAGGACGGCGGCTCGCTGCCCGGGCAGGAGGACGAGGTGCTCGAGGCGGTCCGGATGTGCGTCGAGCTGGGCAACGACCTCCACGCCGTCAACTACCGGGGCGAGTCCGCCCTGCACGGCGCCGCCTTCCGCGGGGCCAACAATGTCGTCGCCTATCTCGTCGAGCAGGGTGCCGACCTCGACGCCCGGACCGATCTGGGCTACTCGCCGCTCGCCATCGCCGACGGTTTCAGCTACTCCGACTTCTACAAGGCGCAGAAGCACACCGCAGGGCTGCTGCGGGAGCTGATGGAGGCCCGTGGGATAGCCACCGACGGCGAGGGCCACGCCATCCCGGGCAGCGTCTGCTTCGACTGCCTGCAGACCCGCGGCGACCAGATCCGCGAGCGGGTGGAGTGGGAGGCGGAGCTCGAGGCCGAGTTCAGGGCGCGCCTCGCCGCCGAGCAGGAGCAGTAGAGCCGAGCGGGATCCGCGGCTTCGCAGACGACCGGCCTGTGCAATCGGCCGAGGCGCCCCGCTTCGTCGGGCTCGAGCCGGGCGGGCCGCGGAGGACGCGTGCTGCGCGCCGCGCTGCGATCGATAGCGGCCTGCTCGTCAGTGCCGGCTCCGCTCGTCGCGCAACAGCTCCAGCTCCGCGACGGCTTCCAGGTCCTTGACGCGTCCGGCCGCCCGCTTCAGGCGAATCAGGCGCTCGAGGGTCACGCAGCGGCAGGTGACGCCGAAGGCCGTCACCTTCTCGGAATCCGGCAGGAGCAGCTCGTAGGTGCCGCCGCCCGCGATCTCCCCGAGCAAATCGATGGGGCCGAGTGTCGTCGCCAGCGTGAAGTTCAGTCCACGCTCGAGGGTCTCCGCGTTCCACCGGAAGGGGAGGTCGGGAGGGGCTCCGCGGAGCCGCGGGGCGTGAGGCGCGAGCGCGTTCACGAGCCGGGCGAGGTTGTCGGGGGTGCGCCCGTAGACGACATCGACGTCGAGCGTCAACCGGGCCGAGCCGTGCACCGTGGCAGCCGCGCCGCCGACCAGGATGTACGCGACGTCCTGGCCGGCGAGCGTCCGGAGCAGGGTGGCGAAGTCGGTCACGGGCTGCGGCGCGCGGCGCGACCGGCTCTCCGCAACTCGTCGGCCAAACGTTGAAGCTCCATCGACTGCCGCAGCCGCTCCTCGACGCTGAGCTTCAGATTCTCCCGCAGCAGGGTCCGGTCGATATCCTTCTTGTAGACCTCGATGACCGGATCCACGACAGGCCGGATCGCTTGCGCCACAGGGACAGTCTACATCCGTGTTCGTGTCCGAACGCGACCGGGCGGAACGTCCGGAAGGCGCGACTCTGCGGTGGGATGACGGCGACCGGGCTTCACGCCCAGACCTGCGACACGGGCATCTGGTGGAGATTCCGTCCGAGCGGCACCACGGTCGTTCCGGTGCAGAGGACGATTCCGCGGACGAACCGGTCACCGGACAACCGAGCCAGTTCTTCCAGGCCCCGGAAGTCCTGTTGCCGCGCCGAAGCAGCGCTCTTCACTGCCACGCCGACCGGTCGGCCGGCGGGATCCTCGAGGACGAGGTCGACCTCGGCCCCGCTCTCGGTGCGGAAAATGGAACGGCCGGCAGCGGCGGTTCGACCACCCGACCTGCTGGATCAGCTCCATCGCCACGAAGTTCTCGAGGACGTGGCCCAGCAGCGTGCGGTTGCGCCGGAGCCGATTCCCGTCGGCATCCACCAGGTGCGTGAGCAGCCTGCCGTTCCGCGATGGCGCGGACCAGCGTGCTCTTGCCGGTCTGACGGGCACCCTGCAGGTACACGACGGGCGTGTCGTGCAAAGCCATCCAGCAGGGCGTCAGTCGCATGTCGATCGCGCATGCGACTGGGAAGCTACCCGCCAGTGGACGGAAATCAACCGCTCAGTGGACGATTTCCGGTCACATGGCGGGGATATCCGGCACGAGCGGCTACTGGCCGACGCTCGTCTCGGCCGGCACGTTGCCGCGCGGCTTGAGGGCCGCCACGCCGGGGCCCGACGGTCCGCGCAGGGTGAACCAGAGGGTCCCCTCTGCGTCGCGGTCGAGCTTCGGCGTGTGGGCGGCGAGCTCCGGGAACGGGAAGTAGGTGAACTCGTTCGTCGCCTGGTCGAAGCGCACCAGCGAGTTGTAGATCCCGTTCTCCACCCACAGGTTGTCGTCGGCGTCCGGCCAGACGTCGTAGGGGTTGCCGTCCTTGAGCGGCAGCACGTACTCGGTGACGGCGGACGTGACCGGGTCGATCTTCGAGATCGCGTTGCCGAAGTAGTGGGCCGCCCAGATCTTGCCGTCGGAGTC
>JAPOWL010000114.1 GCA_026707615.1 Acidobacteriota bacterium
GTGCCGCCCGCCGCCAGCGCCCGCTCCGACGCGCGCTGGATGACGGGCCCGTCGGCCAGCGGATCGGAGAAGGGCACGCCCACCTCGAGCACGTCGGCGCCGGCCCGGTCGAGCACGCGCAACACGTCCGCGGAGCGCTCCAGGTCCGGATCGCCGGCGGTCGTGAACGTGACGAGGCCGGTTCGCCGCTCCGCCCGCAGCCGCGCAAAGACGTCGTCGAGTCGTGACATCCCCCGCTCAGCCCTCCCCCCGGTCCCGCAGCGTCTCGACGTCCTTGTCGCCGCGCCCGGAGAGGTTGATCAGTATCGACCGCTCCCCGCCGAGCTCCTGCGCCAGCCGGCACGCGTAGGCGACCGCGTGCGCGGACTCGAGGGCGGGCAGGAGGCCCTCGCTGCGCGCGAGGGCGCCGAACGCGGCGATCGCCTCGGCGTCGGACACCGACGTGTACTCCGCCCGGCCGAGGTCGCGCAGCCAGGCGTGCTCCGGCCCGACCGCCGCGTAGTCGAGCCCGGCCGAGATCGAGTGCGTCAGCTCGATGTTGCCGGCCGCATCCTGCAGGATGTAGCTGCGCGTGCCCTGGAGCACGCCGGCGGCACCCGTCGCGAAGCGCGCCGCGTGGCGTCCCGCGACCAGCGCCTCGCCGCCCGCCTCGACCCCGATCAGCCGGACCGCGGGGTCGTCGACGAAGCCGTCGAAGATGCCGAGCGCATTGCTGCCGCCCCCGACGCAGGCCACGACCGCGTCGGGGGCGCGCCCGGCGAGGTCGCGGTACTGGGCCTCGGCTTCCCGGCCGATCACGGACTGGAACTCCCGCACCATCAACGGGTACGGATGCGGGCCGAGCACGGATCCGAGCAGGTAGTAGGTGTGCCGGACGTTGGTCACCCAGTCCCGCATCGCCTCGTTGATGGCGTCCTTCAGCGTCCGGCTGCCGGCGTCCACGCTGGTGACCGTGGCCCCGAGGAGCCGCATCCGGTAGACGTTGAGGGCCTGCCGCGCCATGTCGTCGGCGCCCATGTAGACGACGCACTCCAGGCCGAGGAGCGCGCAGGCGGTGGCCGTCGCCACCCCGTGCTGGCCGGCGCCGGTCTCGGCCACGACCCGGCGCTTGCCCATGCGGACCGCGAGCAGGGCCTGCCCGAGGGCGTTGTTGATCTTGTGGGCGCCGGTGTGGGCCAGGTCCTCCCGCTTGAGCCACAGCCGGGCCACCCCTCCGGCACCCGAGACGCCGCCGTCGGCGTCGGCAGCGAGCGTGGCCCGCAGGCGCGCCGCCTCCGAGATGGGCGTCGGGCGTCCCACGTAGCGCGCGAGCAGCGTCGCGAGCTCGGCGCCGAAGCGTTCGTCCGAGCGGGCGTCGCGATAGGCGCGCTCGAGCTGCTCGACCGGCTCGACGAGCGTCTCGGGAACGAAGCGCCCGCCGTACTCGCCGAAGTAGCCCCGTCCGTCCGGATCCCGCCTGCCGAAGACCGGCGTCGTCATGCTCGCGCCACCTCGTCGAAGAACGCCCTCAGCCGCGCCGGGTCCTTCTGTCCGGGCGCCGACTCGACCCCGGACGATACGTCGAGGCCGTAGGGCCGCACGGTTCGGATCGCGGCCCCGACGTTGGTCGCGCCGAGCCCGCCGGCCAGGAACACGCGCCGCCCGGCCGCGACGGCCGCCGCGATCTCCCAGTCGACGGTGCGTCCCGTCCCGCCGCGCCGTTCCGGGTCGCGGGCGTCGAGGAGCACCGTGGCGTCCGCGGGCACCGCGCCGACCGCCGCGCGCGTCCCGGCCACGCCGTCGACGCCGACCGCCTTGATCACGCGGTAGGGGAGCTCCCGGCAGAATGCCGGCGGCTCGTCACCGTGGAGCTGCACGGCGGCCAGGCCGACCTCCTCCACGACGTGCCGCACTTCCTCCGCCGACGGGTCGACGAACACGCCCACCGGCGCCACGTCCCCCGGCAGCCGCGCCGCGATCCCGCGCGCCTCCGCCGGGGCGAGGTAGCGCGGACTGCGCGGCCAGAACACGAACCCGATCGCGGACGCGCCGAGGTCGCTCGCCAGCAGGGCGTCGTCGACGCGCGTGATCCCGCACACCTTGACCTTCACCATGCCCCAGCGCCTCAGGCCGCGCGCCCGCCGCCGCTCCGCAGGCCTCGCGGGACCGCGCCCACATCCCCGAGGAGCTCCGCGAGGGCGGCCCCCGGATCGCGCCGCGTCATGAACGACTCGCCGACGAGGAACGCGTCGTAGCCGGCGCGCCGCAGCGCCTCGAGGTCCCCCGCCGTTCGCAGCCCGCTCTCGGCGACCGCGACGACCTCGTCCGGAATCCGGCCGATGAGCGCGTGCGACGTCTCGAGGTCGACGCGCATGGTGCGGAGGTCGCGGTTGTTGACGCCGACGACGTCGGCCCCCGCGTCGAGGGCCCGGGCCAGCTCCTCCGCGTCGTGCACCTCGACCAGCGCCGCCAGCCCCGCCTCGCCGGCCGCCGCGATCAGCGTCCCGAGCGCCGGCCCGTCGAGCGCCGCCGCGATCAGCAGCACCGCGTCGGCGCCGCGGGCGCGGGCCTCGGTAACCTGGTACGGGATCACCAGGAAGTCCTTGCGCAGCACCGGTACGTCGACCGCGGCCCGGACCGCCGTCAGATGCTCGAGAGCACCGTCGAAGAACCCCGGTTCGGTGAGGACGGAGATGGCGGCCGCGCCCGCCGCCGCGTAGCCCTCGGCGAGCTGCGCCGGCTCGTAGGACTCGCGCAGGATGCCCCGCGACGGCGAGCGGCGCTTGCACTCCGCGATCACGTTGCAGCCTGTCGCCCGCCGGAGCCGGGCGCGGAACAGCTCCCGGCGCGGTTCCCGCGCTGCCGCCGCACGTTCCAGCGCCCGGCCGTCGCCCGTGGCCTGCCGATCCTCCGCTCCGCGGCGCGCCGCTTCCACGATGGCGGCCAGCACGTCGGGAGGACGGACGGCGGGGGTCACGCCGAGTCCTCCGTCCCGGTCGAGCAGCGGACCATCGACTCGAGGGTCGCCGCGGCCCGGCCGTCGTCGAGCGCCGAGGCGCCCAGGGCCATCCCCTCCCGCAGGTTCGCGGCCCGCTCCGCCACCACGAGCCCCGCCGCGACGTTCGCCAGCACGAACTCTCGGGCGGGCCCCGGCGCTCCGTCCAGAACCGCGCGGGCCGCGGCCGTGCTCTCCTCCACGTCGGCCACCCGGAGGTCGTCGGGCTCGGCCCGCGCCACGCCGAACTCCGCGGGGTGGATGTAGAACGTCATCACGCGTCCGTCCCGGAGCTCCGACACCTTGGTGTAGCCGGTCGTGGAGATTTCGTCGACGCCGTCCGCGCCGTGCACGACCCAGGCCCGGACCGACCCCAGCTCGCCCAGCACGCGGGCCAGAAGGTCGGTCAGCTCCGGACGCGGCACGCCGATGACCTGGCGCGCCACCCCCGCCGGGTTCGTCAGGGGGCCCAGCAGGTTGAACGCCGTGCGGACGCCCAGCTCGCGCCGCGCCGGGCCCGCATGGCGCATCGAGGGGTGGAAGGTGGGGGCGAAGAAGAAGGCGATGCCGGCCTCGTCCAGCGACCGCTCCACGGTGGCCGGGGGCGCGGCCACCGCGACGCCCAGCGCCTCGAAGAGGTCGGCGCTGCCGCAGCGGCTCGACACCGACCGGTTGCCGTGCTTCGCGACCGGGACGCCGCAGGCGGCCAGCACGATCGCCGCGAGCGACGAGACGTTGACGGTATGCGAGCGATCGCCGCCCGTCCCGCAGGTGTCGAAGGCGTCGGGCCGCGGGCGCGAGAGCGGCACGGCGTGACGCCGCATCGTGCGGGCGAGACCGGCGATCTCGCTCGCCCGCTCTCCCTTCATCGCGAGCGCGACGAGCAGCCCGGCGATCTGCGCCGGCGTCGCGCGTCCCGCCATCACCTCGGCCATCGCGGCTTCGGCTTCGGCCGCGGTCAGGTCGTGGCGCCGATACAGCTTGTCGATCAGCTCCGGGAACATGCTCGGTCTGCGGCTAGGCCGCGATCTCCAGAAAGTTCCGCAGGACGCGCTGCCCCTCGCCGGTCAGCACCGACTCCGGGTGGAACTGCACGCCGTGCACGGGCCAGCGGCGGTGCCGCAGCGCCATGATGGCCCCGTCCTCGACCGCCGTCGCCGCCACCTCGAGGTCCGGCGTCGTCGGCTCCGGGCTGACCGCGAGCGAGTGGTAGCGCCCGGCGCTGAACGGACCGTCGATGCCGGCGAAGACGCCTCGCCCGTCGTGGGCGACGGTCGACGTCTTGCCGTGCAGGAGCGCCGGCGCGGGCACGACGGCGCCCCCGAACGCGAGGCCGATCGCCTGATGCCCGAGACAGACCCCGAGCGTCGGCACCCGGGGGCCCCAGGCCCGGATCAGGTCGACCGTGATCCCGGCGTTCTCGGGCCGCCCCGGCCCCGGCGAGATCACGATTCGCGCCGGTCGCAGGCGGTCGACGTCCGCGACCGAGATCACGTCGTTGCGCTTGACGGTGAGCTCGGCGCCGAGCTCGCCCAGCATCTGCACGAGGTTGTAGGTGAACGAGTCGTAGTTGTCGATCACGAGCACCATCGCTGCGGCCGCCCCTTCAGGTTGTCGCCGGCCCGCGGCCGCGCTCGGCGATCTCGAGGGCCCGGATGAGCGCCGACGCCTTGGCCTCGGTCTCGCGGTACTCGGCCGTCGGATCCGAGTCTGCGACGATCCCGGCCCCCGCCTGAACGTACGCGCGCCCCCGGGTCATGACGATGGTCCGGATGGCGATGCAGCAGTCGAGGTGCCCCGCGAAGTCGAGGTACCCCACCGCCCCGGCGTAGATCCCGCGGCGCGTCGGCTCGAGGTCGGCGATGATCTCCATGGCCCGAATCTTCGGCGCTCCCGACACGGTGCCGGCCGGGAAGCAGGCCGCGAGCGCGTCGAGCCGATCCTGCCCCCCGGCGAGCTTCCCCTCCACCCGCGAGACCAGGTGCATGACGTGCGAGTAGCGCTCCAGCCCCATGTACTGCGGGACGCGGACCGACCCGTACTCGGACACGCGGCCGAGGTCGTTCCGGCCGAGGTCGACCAGCATCACGTGCTCCGCCCGCTCCTTCTCGTCGGCGGCCAGCTCCTCGGCCAGACGCCGATCGGCCTCGTCGGTGTCGCCACGGGGGCGCGTCCCGGCGATCGGGTGGGTCTCGGCCCGGCGGCCCTCGACGCGGACCAGCATCTCGGGCGACGAGCCCACGATGGCCACCCTGCCCATGCGGACGAAGTACATGTAGGGCGAAGGGTTGACGTAGCGCAGTGCGCGATAGACCGCGAAGGGGTCCGCCGCCACGTCGGTCTCGAAGCGCTGCGACAGTACCACCTGGAAGATGTCGCCGGCCGTGATGTGGGCCTTCGCAGTGCGCACCGCGGCCTCGAACTCGGCCTGCGTCGTGTTCGAGCGCACCTCGAGGCCGCCGGCCGCGGCCGGTTCGGATTCGGAGAGCTGGCGCCGCAGCTCGCTCTCGAGGAAGCGGATCCGGGCCCGCGCCAGCGCGTAGGCGGCCTCGAGCCCGTCGGACTCGGTGTCGCCGATGCGGGCGTTGGCGATGATCAGGATGCGGTGCTTCACGTGGTCGAACGCGAGCACGGTGTCGAAGAACATGAAGCCGGCGTCGTCGCCCGCCCGCGGCTTCGCCGCGAACGCGGGATGCCGGGCGAGCGTCGGCTCGAACCATGCCGCCGCGTCGTAGCCCAGGAACCCGACTGCGCCCCCCGTGAACCGCGGCAGCCCGGGCACCGGGGCCGAGCGGTAGCGGGACATCAGCTCGCGCAGGGTCTCGAGGAAGGGCTCCGGCCGCTGCTCGCTCCCGGCGCCGCGCTCCACCCGGGTCCCGTCCTCGCCCGACCGCAGGATGAGGAAGGGGTCCTTGCCCAGGAAGGAGTAGCGCGCCGCCCGCTCGCCGCCTTCCACGCTCTCGAGCAGAAAGGCATGGTCGGTGTTCTCGGCAATCCGCAGGAAGGCGGACACCGGCGTCAGCATGTCGGCCCGCACCTCGCGGCAGACCGGCACCACCGTGCCGCCCTCGGCGGCCAGCGCCGCGAACTGCTCGAAGGTGGTGTCGGTCATCGCACTGGCTCCGCCGGCGCCGGGCCGGGCGCGCTCGCCGCATCCGCCGCTCCGCCGGCCGCGGCCCCGCCGGCGACCGCACCGGCCGCCGCCTGCCTGGCCAGCTCCCGCTCCGCCGCCTCGCGGAATCGGCGTCCGGAGGGGCGCCGGCCCGTCCACCACGCGAACTGCCGGACCGCCTGCGCCACGAGCATCTCCAGTCCGCCGATCGTTTCGCACCCCGCCGCGGCGGCGTCGGCGAGGAACCGCGTGACGGCGGGGTTGTAGACGAGGTCGTAGACGAGCCGGCCGTCGAAGCGCCCGCCGGGGAGCGGCGTCGCATCGACGTCCGGCCAGGTCCCCACCGGCGTCGTGTTCACCAGCAGGTCCCAGGACCCGGCCGGAGGGGGGAACGCGCCCGCCGCGACCCCGACCGCCGCCGCCGTCGCCGCGCCCTTCGCCCCGTCGCGCGCGCGGATGGTGAACGTGGCGCCCTCGCAGACCAGCGCGGCGGCCACCGCGCGGGCCACTCCGCCGGCGCCGAGAACGGCGGCGCGGCTCCCGGGAAGGCGCATGCGACCGA
>JAPOWL010000664.1 GCA_026707615.1 Acidobacteriota bacterium
GGCGCGGGGCGAGGGCGAGCGTCCGCGGCGGGTCTCGCCCCTCGTCCGCCGTCTCGCCCGCGAGCACGGCGTCGACGTGGGCGCGGTGACCGGGACCGGCTCGGACGGGCGCGTCACCCGGGACGACATCCTGCGCCACGTCGGGGCGGGGGCCGCGAGCGCCGCGCCGGCCGGCGTCGAGCAGGAGGCGGGCGCGCGGGTCGAGCCGATGTCCGTCCTGCGCCGGCAGATCGCCGCCCACATGGTGCGCAGCCGCCGGACGTCGGCGCACGTGCACACCGTGTTCGACGTCGACCTCTCGGAGGTGGCCCGCCTGCGGGCGGAGCACCGCGAGGCCTGGGCCGCGGCCGGCGTCCGGCTGACCTACCTGGCGTTCGTCGCGCGGGCCACCGCGGCCGCTCTCGCGGAGGAGCCGTTGGTGAACGCGGCGCTCAGCGACGACGGCGAGCGCATCGTCTACCGGCGCGACGTCAACCTCGGCATCGCCGTCGCCCTCGACGACGGCCTCATCGTCCCGGTCATCCGGCAGGCCGACCGGGAGGGCCTCGCCGGGCTCGGCCGGGCGATCGGCGACGTGGCGGCCCGCGCCCGCGCGGGGGAGCTCGCGCCCGACGACGTCGCCGGCGGCACGTTCACGATTACGAATCCCGGCTCGTTCGGATCGATCCTCGGCCTGCCCATCATCAACCAGCCCCAGGTGGCGATTCTCTGCGTCGGCGCCGTCGAGCGGCGCCCGGTCGTCGTCGACGAGGCCGGCACCATCGAGGCCCGGACGCGCTGCTACCTGACGCTGGGTTTCGACCACCGGCTGATCGACGGGGCGATCGCCGACCGGTTCATGGCCCGCGTCAAGGCGGGCCTCGAATCGTTCGACGCGGCCCTCGTCACCCTGGCCTGAGCGCCGGCCTGGACGCGGGATGCGAGCCGAGCCGCCGGCCCCGGCGCCGCCGTCGAGCCCGCCGGCGCGGGCGCCGCTCGCCGTCGAGCGCCTCGGCGTCGTCCCCTACGACGAGGCGGCCCGCCTGCAGGAGCATCTGGTGGCCCTGCGCCAGGCGGACCGCATCGCCGACCGGCTCCTGCTGCTCGAGCACCCGCCGGTCATCACGGTCGGGGTCGCCGCGCGCGAGAGCCGCAGGAATATCCTCGCCCCCGCGGACGAGCTCGCGCGCCGCGGCGTCGAGGTCCGCGCCGCCCGGCGCGGGGGGGACGTCACCTACCACGGTCCGGGGCAGCTCGTCGGCTACCCGGTCCTGCGGCTGGCCCCGGAGAGGCGCGACGTGCACCGCTACGTGCGCGATCTCGAGGAGGTCCTGATCCGCGCCGCCGCCCGCTTCGGCGTGCAGGCGGGGCGCGAGCCGGGCCTGACCGGCGTCTGGGTGGGGCGGGACAAGCTCGCCGCCATCGGCGTCCGCTTCTCCCGCTGGGTCACCAGCCACGGCTTCGCGCTGAACGTGGCGGCCGACCTCGCCCCCTTCCGGCTGATCCGCCCGTGCGGCATCGACGGCCGCGGCGTGACGTCGCTCGCCGCCCTGACCGGCCGCGCGACCTCGGTCGACGAGGTGGCGGCGGTGGTCGGGCCCTGCTTCGCCGCGGTGTTCGAGCGCGACCTCCAGGAGCTTCGCGACGGCGCAGGCTCCTAGCCCGCCGTTCGTCGCCTGCGGCTCCGCTCGGCGCCCAACCCAATCCTTCAGGAGTCCGCGCCGTTCTACGGCGCAGACTCCTAGCGCCGCCAACCCGTCGCAGGCTCCGGGTCGGCCCCAGCCCCCACCGGCCCAGGAGCTTGCGCCGCGGCACGCACTCCGTTGGCGTTCTGCGGCGCAAGCTCCTAGCCCTGGGCGTCCTCGGCGTCGCGGTCCAGCGCGGCGAGCCCGTTCCGCAGGTGCACGAGCTCCGCCGGGGTCAACGCCGGCTCCACCGTGCGGTCGATGCCGCCCGCGTCCAGTTCCACGGGGGCCGCCACCGCGCGGCGCCGCACGCCGCTCGCGCCGTCCGGCACGACGAAGCAGCAGGAGACGCGCGCCGCCCCGTCGACGAGCGCGGCCACGATCCGCGCCGCGGCGGCCGCCAGCGCATAGGGGCCGGGGGGCCAGAGCAGCGGCGTCCGCGCCCGGGTGCGCGCGAGCCGGGCGGCGGGCAGCAGCTCCTCCAGTCGCTGGCCGGCGACGGTCGCCTGCCCCCATGGCACGACGGCGTGGCGGGGTGGGACGCCGAGCACCGTGAGCGCGACGTCGGACGCGGGGCAGCCGACGTCGAGGGCGACGACGGCGGTGACGGCCGCGCGCAGCGCCTCCGGCGCGGTTCCGAACAACCGCTTCCGCGGGATGCGGCCCTCGGCCACACCGCGCTCGACGAGCCTGCGGTGCGAGGCGCCGGCGCAGAGGACCACCGCCCCCGAGCGCCGCGCGCCCAATCGATCGAGCAGCGCAAGCGCCGCGTCGTCGGTCCACTCGGCATCCGGGCCGCCGGCCGGCCCCGCGAGGACCACGACGTCGGCCCCGGCCGCCGCGGCGACGTCGCCGTGGGCCGTGACCTCCGTGCCGAAGCGGTCGAGCGGCGCCGACTGCCGGATGTCGAGCGCCTTGCCGGCCGCGACGTCGGCCGCCTCGTCCACGATCCGGACCGAGCCCACGCGGTCGCGGGCGGCGATGGTCTGCGCGAGCGTTCCGCCCAGCGTGCCCGCTCCGACGATGGCGACGACAGACATGGCGGTCGCGGGTATTCTAGTGTTCGGGCCGCAACCGATGGACGACGCCACCAGCCTCTCGGGCAAGGCCGCGGTCGTGACCGGTGCGTCGCGCGGCATCGGGCTCGCCGTCGCCGAAGCGCTCGCGGTCCGCGGCGCCGACGTCGTGGCGTGCGGGCGCTCGGCCGAGGCGCTGGCCGCCGCCCGCGCACGCCTCGCCGAGCGCGCCGCGGGCGGGGCCGCGGGCCGCGTGGAGACCTACGGCGGGGACCTGCGCGACGAGACGCACGCCGAAGGCGCCGTCGCCACCGCCGCGGAGCGGTTCGGCGGCCTCGACATCCTCGTCAACAACGCCGGCGTCGGTCACTTCCAGGATTTCGCCGCGCAGCCCGTCGCCGACTGGCGCGAGGTGCTCGAGACCAACCTGCACGCCGTCTTCTTCTGCTGCCGCGCCGCCATACCGCACCTGCGCCGGCGCGGCGGGGGGTGGATCGTCAACGTCAGCAGCCTCGCGGGCAGCCACCCGTTCGCCGGGGCCGCCGCCTACTGCGCATCCAAGGCGGGCCTCGACGCCTTCACGACCGCCCTCATGCAGGAGCTGCGGCACGACGGCATCCGGGTCACCACCGTGGCGCCCGGCTCGGTCGGGACGGACTTCGGCGGGGGCCGGCACGCCGCGGCCTCCTGGAAACTGACGCCGGCGGACGTCGCCCGGGTCGTCGTCGACCTGCTGGCGCACGCGCCGCGCAGCCTGCCGAGCCGGGTCGAGCTGCGGCCGTCGCAGCCCCGCCGGTGAGAACGGCCCCGATGCCCACGCCGGCGGAACGGGATCGGACGGCGGGCGGCCCGGAGTGGCAGCTCCGCACCGATTCCCCTCCGGGAGGGCGGGTGGCGGTGCTCCGGCTCCGGCCCGACATGGTCCGGACGGTGGGGCGGGCCACCATCGCCGACCTCGTCGTCGACGCGCCCTTCCTCTCCCGCGTGCACTGCCGCATCACGGCGCGCGCGGACGCGCTGGTGGTGGAGGACCTCGAGAGCACGAACGGGACGTTCGTGAACGGCCGGCGCGTGGAGCGCGCAGCGCTGGGGGACGGGGACCGGCTGCGGCTCGGGAGGCTCGAGTTCTCGGTCTCGCGTCACCCGGCCGCCGCGGCCGGCTGAGCCCGCGCTATCGCCGCCAACCCGTCGCAGGCTCCGGGTCGGCCCCAGCCCCCACCGTCCTGGGAGCTTGCGCCGCGGCACGCACTCCGTTGGCGTTCTGCGGCGCAAGCTCCTAGGGCAGCGCGCCGCCGATCCACGCAATCAGCGCTTCGGCGACGCGGGGCGCCACCTGCCGGTCGGGCAGCGTGTCGTACTCCGCCACGCCGCCGGTGACGGCCGGGACGAGGAGGTGGTTGACCCCCGCCGCCTCGACCACCTCGACCTCCGAGCGCCCGCGGTCGCGCACCAGCTCCACGAGCCGCTCCGCGTGATGGGCCGGCACCTGGCGGTCGAGCTCGCCGTGCAAGACCAGGATCGGCTGGCGCATGCGCCGGATGGCGTCGCGCGGGTCGAAATCGAGGAACGACCGGAACCAGTCGGTGTCGGCCTGGCGGCGCACCTCGTCGGGGATGCCGTCCCACGAGCCGTCGCGGAGCAGGGCGGCGTGCAGCCGCCGCTGGAGCTCGACCCGCTCCCGGCGCTCGGCCGGCGCCGCCGCCATGCGGGTGAGCTCGGCCCGCTGCCGCTCGAGGACGAGATCCTCGCCGGGGAGCCCGGGCACGGCAAGGAGCGCGACGGCGCCGATGCGGCGCTCGCGGGACGCCGCGGCGAGCGCGATCCAGCCTCCCTCGTCGTGGCCGACGGCGGCGATGCGGTCGCGGTCGACGTCGCGGCGGCGGTCCCGCAGGTAGCGGACGAGGTCCCGCACGTCCTCGGCGTAGTCGCGCATGCGGGCCGATTCGGGACGTCCGCCGCTCTGGCCGACGCCGCGCGGATCGTAGCGGACGACGAGCTGGCCCGCCTCCGAGAGCGCCGCTGCGAGCTGCGCGAAGATCGGCACCCCGGCCCAGGTGCCGTCACGGTCCGCGGTCGACGGGCCGGGGACGAGCACGACGGCGGGCCAGCCCTCGGGCGGGGCGTCGCGCCCCACCGGCGTCGTCACCGTCGCGGAGAGGCTGAAGCCGGAGGCGGCCACCCGCACGACCTCGTCGCCGGGGAGGTGCGTGCCCCCCACCCGGCTCGACACGCGCACGACGTCCTGTCGGGCGACGTCGAGGGCGAGCGCCGGCAGGCTGAGGCGCAGCAGGCGCAGGCGCTCGTCGCTCCAGAGCTCCGCCGTCTGCGGCTCCGCTCCGCCGAACGTCAGGCGGTAGATGGTGGCGGTCAGCGTCCGCTCCGCCGTCCGCACCTCCTGCGTGGTGACGGCGTCGACGCGGACCGCGCTCTCGCCCCGCGGCGCGAGGTAGATCGGAAGCTCGTCGCCGGCCGCGGCGCCTCCGAGGCGGACGGCCAGGGCTTCGTAGGCGGCGAAGACGAGATCGGGGAGGATCACGGCACCGGCGGAGACCGGGTCGGCGCGCTCGAAGCGGCGGGCGCCCTCGACCAGCACGTTGTCGGCGCGGCCGGCCGCGAACGTCGTGCGCGCGGACAGCGCCGTCCCGCCCCGCACGCTCTCGATGGTGAGCCGCCGCGGCCGCCATGCGTCGTCGTACGCCGCCTCGAAGACCTGGAGCTGGCTGTCGATCGGCGGTCCGAGCTGCCCCGAGGAGCGGATCGACCAGCCGTCGTCGGACCGGGCGACGACCGTCCGCTCGAGACCGATCGGCGTCGAGCGGAGGAAGACGTTGAAGGTCGCCTCGCCGGTCGCCGGTTCCGCCGCGGGCTGGGCGTGGGCGGCGCCGGAGGCCGCGAGCGCGAGGCCCGCCGCGAACGCAATCGCCGGTCGGAGGCGCATCGGGTCAGAATATCATCTGCGCTACCCATGGATCCGAGTCACTACCGGGCACTGCGCGACGGAGCGGCGGTCGCCGAGCGAGGGGACCGCGGCCTGATCGCCGTTCGCGGCGACGACCGGGCCGCCTTCCTGCAGGGGCTGCTGACCAACGACGTGGAGGCCCTCGCCGACGGCGACGGCTGCTACGCGGCCTGGCTCACGCCGCAGGGACGGATGCTGGCCGACCTCGACGTCCTGCATGCCGGCGACGCGCTGCTCCTCGACGTCGACGCCGCGGCCGCCGGGGCGCTGCTCGCGCGCCTCGACGCGCTCGTCTTCACGGAGGACGTCCGTCTCGCGGACCTGAGCCGCGACTGGGCCAGCCACGGCGTGCACGGTCCCGGCGCCGCGCGCCTGCTGGAGGCAGCGACCGGCGCCGCCCTCGGCGCGCTCCCCCCGAACCGGGGCTGCGCCGCCACCCTCGCCGGTGCGTCGGTGCGCGTCGCCCGCACCGACGCGCTGGGGATCCCCGGCTTCCACCTCTTCGCGGAACGCGCTGCGTCGGAAGCGCTCCGCGCCGCGCTCCTCGCCGCGGGCGCGGCGGCGGTGGGAGACGAGGCGACCGAGGCCGTGCGCATCGAGGCGGGCCGCCCGCGCTTCGGCGTGGACATGGATGCGCAGACGATTCCGCTCGAAGCCGGCATCGAGGACCGCGCGATCAGCATGGACAAGGGCTGCTACGTCGGGCAGGAGGTCATCGTCCGCGTCCTGCACCGCGGGCAGGGCCGCGTCGCGCGGCGGCTGGTGGGGCTCACGCTGGGGGCGGAGCCGGACCTGCCGGTGCCGCGGCCCGGAACGGCGATCCGCCACCGCGACACCGCGGTCGGCCGGGTGACCAGCGCGGTCCGGTCGCCGGCCCTCGACCGGGTCATCGGGCTCGGCTACGTCTCGCGGGCGCTCGCCGAGCCGGCAGTGGCGATGTGGCCCGCTGCCGGGGCCCACGGAGAGCTGTGTGGCCTG
>JAPOWL010000640.1 GCA_026707615.1 Acidobacteriota bacterium
GCGGTCATGCTGGGGTTCCAGCGGGAGCTGGCCGCGCGCGGCGTCGAGCTGCTCGTCGTGCCCGTGCCCCCGAAGGCAGTCATCTACGCGGACAAGGTCGGGGTGGAGGATCCGCTCGTGCCGGTTCCCGTGCCCCGGCTCGATCCGAACCACCGTGCCTTCTACGCCCTGCTCCGGAGCCGGGGAATCGACGTGCTGGACCTCACGGAGCGCTTCCTCGACGACCGCTTCCACGGCGAGGGCCCGCTCTACTGCCGGCAGGACGCGCACTGGTCGGGTGTCGGCTGCGTCGTGGCCGCCCAGGTCATCGCGGAGGTCGTGCGCGGGCGCCCGTGGTTCGGCGCGCTGGAGACGCACGACTTCCGGTTCGGATGGCAGTCGACGACGATCGACGGGGACCTCGTGCGCGACCGCGAATCCCCGCCCGCCCGCGAGGAGTTGCGCCTCCGCACGATCGCCGTCGCCGGCGAGGGCCGGCCGGCGGCCGTCCCTCCCGCTGCCGACAGCCCGATCACGCTGCTCGGCGACACCCACGCGCTCGTCTTCCACGCCGGCGACGAGATGCACGCCGTCGGATCCGGACTCGCCGATCAGCTCGTCTACGAGCTCGGCCTGCCGGTCGATGTCGTGGCCTCCGACAGCCCCGGGGCCGCCCTCGCCGAGCTGCGGCGGCGCGCGGAGGCGGAGCCGGCCGCCTGGGACGGCAAGCGGCTCGTCATCTGGTGCTTCGCGGCGCGTGCGATCACGGCGGACGGAGCGTGGCGGGCCGGCCCGCCGGGCGACTGAGCGACGCCGGCTCGCTCCGCGGCAACCCTGGCCCGCCGTTCGCCGCCTGAGGCTCCGCTGGCCGCCTCCTACGGCGCAGCCCCCAGGCCCGCGCCACCGGCCGCAGGCCGACCGCCGTCCGCGTCCGCGGACTCGAGCACGTCGCGCACGACGTAGATGGGCTTGTTCTGCGACTCGTGGTACGTGCGGGCCTGGAGCTCGGCCAGCAGCCCGAGGGTCACGAGCTGCAGGCCGCCGAAGGCGAGCAGGATCCCGAGCAGCAGCAGCGGACGATCGCCTATCGCCTGGCCGTCGAACAGCCGCACGTAGCCGAGGTAGGCGATGATGACCGCCCCGGCCAGCCCCATCAGGAGGCCCGGCGGACCGAACATCTGGAGCGGCCGCGTCGCGTAGCTCAGCAGGAACTTCACCGTGAACAGGTCGAGCACCACGCGGACGGTGCGCGAGAGGCCGTAGTTGGACCGGCCGAAGCGCCGGGGCCGGTGATTGACCACCATCTCGGCGATGCGCACGCCCTGCTCGCTGGCGATGGCGGGTATGAAGCGGTGCATCTCGCCGTAGAGCCGGAGGGGCCGGATGACCTCGCTGCGGAAGGCCTTGAGCGAGCACCCGTAGTCGTGCAGCCGCACCCCCGTGATCCGCGAGATCAGCCCGTTGGCGATCATCGACGGCAGGCGCCGCGTCAGCCAGGGGTCCTTGCGCGCCCGGCGCCAGCCGCAGACGATGTCGTGCCCCTCCTCGAGGCGGGCCACGAGCGCCGGGATGTCCCGCGGATCGTTCTGCAGATCGCCGTCCGAGGTGACGATGATCCGTCCGCGCGCCCGGGCGAACCCCGCCGCGAACGCGGCCGTCTGGCCGAAGTTCCGGCGCAGGCGGACGACGCGCACCCGCGGGTCGCCGGCGTGCAGGTCCGAGAGGATGGGGAACGTGTCGTCGGTGCTCCCGTCGTCGATCAGCAGCAGCTCGTAGGGGCGCCCCCACTCTCCCAGGGACTGGCTCAGCTCCCGGTGGAGGGTGCGGAGATTCGGCGCCTCGTTCCTCAGCGGAATGACGACCGACAGGTCAGGGGTCATGAACGGCCTCAGGACCTTCCGTCCGACGTCCCGGGCCGCGCGAGGGCGGTGTCGCGGATGGCGGCCAGCATCTCTTCGTGGACCCTGCCGTTCGACGCCACGACATGGCCTTCCGCCGGCCGGAAGGCACCCCCGTCCATGCCGCTCGTCCGCCCTCCCGCCTCGGTGACGATCAGCGCGCCGGCCGCGGTGTCCCAGGGGTGCAGGCGCTGCTCCCAGAACCCGTCGAGGCGCCCCGCCGCAACGTAGCAGAGGTCCAGGGCCGCGGAGCCGAGGCGCCGGACGGCACGCGCCCGGCCCACGAAGGTGCGGAAGAGGCCGATCACCTCGTCGAGCGTCTGGTGCACGTCGTAGGGGAAGCCGGTGCAGAGCAGCGCATCGATGAGCCGGCCGGTCGCCGACACGGACAGGGGCGCCCCGTTCAATCGTGCTCCCCCGCCCCGCTCCGCGGTGTAGAGCTCCTCGCGCAGCGGATCGTAGACGGCCGCCACGGAGGCTTCGCCGTCGATCTCGAGGGCGAGCGAAGCACAGAAGAACGGCAGCCCGTGCGCGTAGTTCACCGTCCCGTCGATCGGATCGAAGACCCAGCAGTGGGACGTGCCCGGCTCGGCGGCGGCGTTCACGTCGAGTTCCTCGGCGACGATCGCGTGGCCCGGGAACCGGTCGCGGATCAGGGCCCGGAACATCGACTCGACCTCGACGTCGACCTCCGTGACGAGGTCGATGGGGCCCTTCTTGGTGACGGTCAGGTCCGTCCGGAAGCGGGAGCGCTGGATCTCTCCCGCCCGCAGCACGGCTTCGACGGCGGTGGCGACGAGGAGCGGATCGACGGGCGTCAAACCAGCTTCTTGACCATGCGCACTTCCATGCCGCCCTCCGGCATCCGCTGCAGCGAGAGGTCGTCCATGAGACTGCGCATGAAGAAGATGCCGCGCCCGCTCGGCTTCAGGATGTTCTCGGGGGCCAGCGGATCGGCCACGTCCACCGGATCGAACCCCGCGCCCTGATCCAGGACGCGAACCACGAGCTCGGTCGGCTTGGCGGTCGGCTCCAGCCGGCACTCGACGACGACGCGCTTCGAGCGGTCCTCGCCGTTGCCGTGCTTGATGGCGTTGATCACGGACTCCCGCAACGCGACCCCCAGCCAGTGCGTCGCGTCGCCGTCGAGGCCGCCGACCTGGCCCATGTGGTCCGCCACCACCTGCACGAAGTCCAGCACGTCGAAGTGGCTGGGGCAATCGAGGATGACGCCGGCGGCAGGCATGCGTTCGTGCGCCGTACCATACTCGCGGCCGGCGCCTCGGGCAAGCGGAGCGGGTATAGTTCGCGCATGTCCGGCGCGGCACCGAGCGCAGCCACGGTAGCCCCCGCCCGGGCGCTGCGGGGCCGGCTCCGCGTGCCGGGCGACAAGTCCATATCGCACCGCTACGCCATCCTCGCGGCGCTGGCCGACGGGGTCTCCACCGTCGCCGGCTATGCGGACGGCGCCGACTGCCGCGCCACGGTCCGCTGCCTGCGCGCACTCGGCGTCACCGTCCACGCCGCCCCGGAGACCGGCCGCGCCGGAGCGGCGGGCCGGACGCTGACCATCCACGGCCTGGGGCTCGGCGCCCTGACCCCCCCGTCCGGAGAGCTCGACGCCGGAAACTCGGGGACGACGATGCGACTCCTGGCCGGCGTGGCCGCGGGGCACGCGTTCCGCACGGTCATCACGGGAGACGGCTCGCTGCGGCGGCGCCCGATGCGGCGCGTCATCGAGCCGCTCGAGCGCATGGGAGCCACCCTCGACGCGGACGACGGTCGACCGCCGCTGGCGATCCGCGGCGGCCGTCTCACCGGCATCGAGTACGCGCCGCCCGTGGCGAGCGCCCAGGTGAAGACGGCCGTGCTCCTGGCCGGACTGCACGCCGCCGGAACGACGCGCGTGGTCGAGGCGCTCCCGACCCGCGACCACACCGAGCGGGCGCTCGCGGGCTTCGGCGCGGCAGTCCGACAGGACGCCGAGGGCATCGCGGTGACCGGGGGCGCCCGGCTGCGCCCGGTGGACCTCGCCGTCCCCGGCGACCCGTCGTCGGCCGCGTTCTTCGCCGCGGCGGCGGCCGCCCTCCCGGGCTCGGAGGTCGTGATCGAGTCCGTGGGCCTGAATCCGACGCGCACCGCCTATCTCGACGTCCTGCGGCGGGCCGGAGCCGAGGTCGAGACCCGGATGACGGGGAACGCGGGAGGCGAGCCGATCGGCACGCTGTGCGTACGCCACCACCGCCGGCGGCCGGTCGCGATTGCCCCGGCGGAAGTCCCGGGGCTGATCGACGAGCTCCCGGTGCTGGGGGCCGTGGCCGCCCTGGGCGGAGGGATCGACGTGCGCGGCGCCGCGGAGCTGCGCCACAAGGAGAGCGACCGCATCGCGCGGTTCGCCGACGGGCTGCGGCGGTTCGGCGCCCGCGTCGAGGAGCGGCCCGACGGCTTCTCGGTGGACGGGTCGGGACGGCTGGCCGGCGGCCGCGTCGACGCGGCCGGCGATCACCGCCTCGCGATGGCGTTCGCCGTCGCCGCCCTCGGCGCGGAGGGGCCCAGCGTCATCGCCGGCGCCGACTCCGTCGACGTCTCGTACCCCGGCTTCTTCGCGGCGCTCGACGCGCTGCGCGGGGACTGACGCGCCGCCCGGCGCGGGACGTCATCGTGCGGACCGACAAGATCTTCCTGGTCGGCTTCATGGCCGCGGGCAAGTCGACGGTGGCCGAGGCCCTGGCGCGGCGCATCGACTGGCGCGTCGAGGACGTCGACGCGCGCATCGAGGCCCGGGAGCGCCGGACCGTCGCCGACATCTTCGCGCAGCACGGCGAGGACCGCTTCCGGGCGGTCGAGCGGGCGGTGGTGCAGGAGCTGCTGCCGCTGCGCCACGTCGTGGTCGCCACCGGCGGCGGCACGTTCGCGGATCCCGCGAACCGGACCGCGATCAACCGGAACGGGACCTCCGTGTGGCTGGACGTGACCTTCGAGACGGTGATCGCCCGGCTCCCCGCCGACGGCAGGCGGCCGCTCGCGAAGAATCGGGACACGCTGCACGGGCTGTACCGCGCCCGGCAGGTTGCCTACCGGCAGGCCCACCTGCGGCTGGACGCGGACTCGCTGCCCGCGGGCGCCCTGGTGGAGCGCCTGATGGACTGGCTGGGAGCGTAGACGGGAACGAGGCGGCGGTGGGATGGCGGGCCGACCGGCCGACTCCTAGGCCCGGGACGAAACGGCGGGTCGCTCGACCGCTGCGGGGCGCGTGCCGCGCGCCTTGCGCGCCGCCCGCTCCTCGCGCCGGCGCAACTCGGCCGCGTAGGCGTCGGCCGCCGAGCGCGAGCCGAGGATCCAGCCAATCACCATCCCGAAGAGCAGCACGGCCGGGATGAAGACGAAGTGGCCGGCCGTCATGTCGAACATCTACGGTTTCTCCTCGTCGCCGCCACCGTCGCCGACGCGCCGGGCCAGTCCGGCGAGATCGCGCTCCACCGCCTCCTGGCGGCGCGCCAGGGACCAGAAGTAGCCGAACGCCAGGATCCACACGATCGAGTACGCCGCGATGAGGAAGGGCGCCGCGGGCAGCCGGTCCTCTTCCGGCAACTGGTCGATCGGCACGAACTCCTCGATCGGCGGCTGCGACGGCTGCAGCCCGGCGGCGGCGAGCGGCACTCCGCCGGCCGCCATCGCGGCGGCCAGCATCGCGCCCAGCAGGATCCGGCCGACGCCGCGTCGGTCCGCCGACGCCCCCCCGGGGCGAGCGGCACCCTCCCGGCGCGCGTGCAATCCGTCAGTCGTCGTCATACGCCAACCGCAGCCTGTCGACCGCCGCACGCTGCTCCTCCAGTCGCCGCCGTCCGTCCAGCATGACGAGGAACAGGGCGAAGTAGGCCGCCACGCACCACCAGAAGGGGCCGGCCATCGGCATCTCCAGCGTCGGCACGACGGTGTTCTCGGGATGGATGGTGCGCCAGAAGTTGACCGACACGTAGACGAACGGCACGTTGGCCATGCCGAACAGCGCCAGTCCGGCCGAGAGCTTCTCGGAGCCCGGGCCGCCGTAGCGCCGCAGCAGCAGGTAGGCGATGAACGTGAGCTCGAGGATCAGCGCGGTCGTCAGCCGGACGTCCCACTGCCACCACACGCCCCACGACACCCGGCCCCAGAGCGGCCCGGTCGTCAGTCCCATCAGACCGAAGAGCACCGCGAGCTCGGCCGCCGACACCGCCAGGCGATCCGCCCGCGCCCGCTCCGTGAACAGGTAGACGGCGCTCGCGATTCCGCACACGAACACCGCCGCGAACATCACGAACCAGGCCGGGACGTGGAAGTAGAAGATCTTCGCGACGAGGCCCATGGTGGCCTCGTTCGGAGCCCTGGCGATCAGCAGGGGCGCGGTCGCGAACAGGAGCACCGCCGCCGCGAACCAGATCGTCTGCGAACGGTTGCGCATGCGGATCATTCTGCCATGAGCGGCTCGAATGTCCAAAGCGTGAGGGTCAGGAACACGACGTCGAAGAAGGCGATCAGCGCCAGCCAGAAGCGGGCCTGATCGAGGTTCGGCTCTGCCGCCAGGAGCGCGATGGTGCCGCTCACGCCGGCCACGAGCACGGGGATCGTGACCGGGTAGAGCAGCACGGGCAGCAGCACGGCGCGGCTCTGGCTGCGCGCCAGCATCGCCGCGAAGAGCGTCCCCACGGCGGCGAAGCCGACGGTGGCCGCGACGAGGAGCGCGGCCAGCCAGAACG
>JAPOWL010000101.1 GCA_026707615.1 Acidobacteriota bacterium
CGCGCGCCGGTCGCCGGCGGGCTGCGCCCCCGCGCCGGAAGCTGCGGGCGGGTCGGAGCGGGTCGGCGGCGGGCCTTCACCCGGCCGCGAGGCGTCGGCCAACAACGAGGCTCCCGCAGGCGACGGGGCGTCGGCCAACGCGAGCGTCCCCGTCACGCCGTCGGCCGGCCCGAGCGGGCGCGACGGTGCGACCCCGGCGCCCGGGGCCACTCGCTCGGGTCCTTCGGGGACCAGCGGCGGCGCGACGGGCGAGAATCGCGGCACCTCCGGCCGGGTCCGCCCGTCGAAGGTCCCACCCGCCGCGCGACCGCCGACCGCCGCTGCCGCCGGGACGGACGGCACGAGACGCTCGACCAGGGCCTCCGCAATCGCGTCCTGGGCTTCGAAGACGTCGTACCGCGTGCCGTCGACGTGGGCGCTGTAGGCGATGCCGCCCGTCTCCACGGCGACGATCCGCGCCGTCAGCCGCAGCCGGTCTCCGCTTCGCTGGTGGCCACCCTCCACGACCCAGTCGGCTCCCAGCGCGCTGTAGCCGTCGAAGCCGGACCACCCGCGGGTCCGCCCATCGGCGTCCGATTCCCCGTTGCCCGACTCCCCGTTACCCGACCCGCCGTTGCCCGGCCCCCCGTTGCCCGACCCGCCGTTGCCCGGCCCGTTGCCGCTCGGGCCGGACCGGCCGGTCTCCGACACGATCACGGTTGCTCCGGCGGTGCGCAGGTCGGTCGCGACGGTCTCCGCGATGCCCGCACCGAGCCAGTCGTCCTCGGGCTGCCCGCCCAGGTTGGCGAACGGCAGCACCACCACGGTCGGAGAAGGCGCTGCCTGCCCTGCCAGGAATGGGGCCGCTTGCCCCGCCGGGGACCTCGCTGCCTGCCCCGCCGGGGACGTCGCTGCCTGCCCCGCCGGAGATGGCAACGCCTGTCCGGCCGCGGCGGGCGGCGGCCCGCAGACCAGCGCGGCCGCCCCGAGGGCAGCCGCCAGCCGTATCGATCGCCCGCCGGGACGGGCTCGCGTTGCCGGGTTGCTCATGCGATCGACCGCGCGGGTCGCGCGAAGTGGCAAGTCTAGTGGGACTAACGAGATAACGCCAACCGGCCGCGTTGACCGGCCCGCCGGGGTCGTGCTACTTTCGCCGTTCGGCCCGTGAGGATCCCCAGATGAAGGAAGCGTTGCTCGCCCAGTTGGATCTCGCCCAGGATTTCTTCGACCGCAGCACCGGCAGCCTGACGGAGGAGGACTCCGGATTCGCGCCGGAGAAGGGACTCTTCACCGTGGCGCAGCACGTGGCGCACGCCGCCCACACCGTCGACTGGTTCTTCGAGGGAGCCTTCAGCCCGGAAGGCTTCGACATGGGCTTCGAGGACCACGAGCGAAGGGTGCTCACCGTGACATCGCTGACCGAGGCCCGCGCGTGGCTCCACCGGGCGCTCGACAACGGCCGCGCGCTCGTGCGCGCCAAGAGCGAAGCCGAGTGGTCGGCGCCGATCGTCGAAGGCGAGGTCATGGGCGGCATGCCGCGCACGACCATCTTCGGCGGCATCACGGACCACACCGCCCACCACCGCGGGGCACTCACGATCTACGCGCGCCTGCTCGGCAAGACGCCGCCGAACCCCTACATGTAGGGGCGTCTACGGTTCCATCCCCTCCGCGTCGAGCACCTCCCGCGCCAGCCGGAACGCCTCCACGCCCGCCGGCACGCCGCAGTAGATCGCCACCTGCAGCAGCGTGTCGCGGATCTCGGCCGCCGTGCAACCGTTCCTGAGCGCCCCCCGCACGTGCGCCTTGAACTCCGACCCCCGATTGAGGGCGCTGATCATGCCCAGGTTGATCAGGCTGCGCTCCCGGTCCGTCAGCGTCGGCCGCCCCCACACCCTGCCCCAGCAGTACTCGGTGAGGATCTGCTGGAACTCCTCGTTGAACGCATCCGCGCCCGCCAGGGCCCGGTCGACGTAGTCGTCGCCCAGCACCCGCCGCCGGTTGCGCAGTCCCGCCTCGTACAACTCCGAGCTCATTCGTCGCTCCTTCCACTGGGTGCGCGTCGATCATCGACGCGGCGTCCGGCCGGACGGGGTCGCGGCGCTTGGAAATCGGGAGCCGCGGTGAGGACGCTGGACGACGCAGGACGCGCGTCAGGGCGCGAGCTGCTCGCCTACTCCCTGAACGACGCGGCTCCGTCCGCCCCGCCGAAGAACCTGCCGTCGACGCACTGGTCGGAGCGGCAGTTGTCCTGGAACGGCGAGCCGAGGGCCACGAGGAGGTCGACCGTGTCCGGCTTCGGAAGGAAGAAGCGGGAGGGGCCGAAGGCCATGTCGGCCGGGGAGTTTCCGTCCCGGCTGATCGCGTCGACGCGGGCGCCGCGCTCGACGAGGTAGCGCACCATCTCGTTGTCGCCCCGGCCCGCGGCGCCGTGCAGCGCCGTGAAGCCTCTCGCGTCGACGGCCCGCACGGCCGCGCCGAGCTCCAGGCAGTAGCGCACCGCGTCGAGGAACGAGTCGGGCGCGTTCTGCGTGAAGTTGCCGGCCCAGCCGATGCCCGCCGCGACCATCAGCGGGGTGGTGCCACGGTACGTCGCGAGGTTCGGATTGGCCCCCGCCTCGACGAGGATGCGCATCGCGTCGACGTCGCTCGACTGCGCGGCCCGCCAGAACGGCGTCGAGCCGCTCGGGTCGACCCAGCTCCGGTCGTGCGACGTGGGGCTGAACCAGAGCTTGCGCGCGATGCGGGCGTCGGGATCGGCGCCGCGGGCGAGCAGCGCCCGCAGCAGGTCGAGCGAGTCGACGGCCTCCTGATCGGTGCGCGGGTTGGGTGCCCACGACACCGGCGCGAAGCGCATGTTGACGGTGGCGTAGACCGGCCCCAGGCCGTCGATGTTCACCCGGTTGGGGTCCGCCCCCCGGTCGAGGAGGTACTGCGCGACGGTGTAGTGGCCGTTCGCGACGGCGATGACCATCGGGCTCGTGCCGTCGCCGCCGCTCACCTGGTCGACGTCGGCCCCCGATTCGACCAGCGCCCGCACGGCATCGAGGTGGCCGTCGCGCGCCGCGAACAGCAGCGCCGTCATGCCGCCCATGACCGAGTTGCCGCCCGGCGCACGCCGGCGCCGCGGCGGGATCGGATTGCCCTGCCGGTCGAGGCGCGGCTCGATCATCGAGACGATGAGCGACATGAGACCCACGTGCGCCCCGTGTCCGGCCAGGGCGCGTATGGCGTCCGCGCGGTTCTCCCACGCCGCGAACATCAGCGCGGTCTGGCCGTTGGCGGTGTCGCGCGTGTCGAGGAACGCGCCGCGCGCGACGAGCAGGTCGATCGCCTCCACGCTGCCCGACAGCGCCGCCGCCATCAGCAGCGTGGCGCCGGTCGACGTGGTGACGTTGACGTCCGCCTCGGTGGTGAGCAGCCGGTCGAGCATGGCCGCGCTGCCGTTCTCGGCCGCGAACCAGAGAGGCGTCAGGCCGCCCACCCGGGTCCGCGCCATCACGTCGGCGTCGGCCGCAAGCAGCAGGTCGGCGACCTCCTGGTCGTCGCGGAACGCCGCCCAATGGAGCGCCGTCATGCCGTCGCCCTGGGCCGCGCGAAGGCTGGCTCCACGTTCGAGGAGCAGCCGCACCCGGCCGGCGTCGCCCTCCATCGCCGCGTCGGCGAGCGGGGAATCGGACGCCGCGGCCAGCGCCGGCAGCAGCAGCCACGCCACGAAGAGCCGCCCGAGGGCGCGTCGCCTTCTCCGCTGGAGCAAGTCCATCCCCTCGTCGTTCATCGGTCGCCCACCCTCCGCAAGACGCGGGTCAGAGATCCAGCTCGCCCGTGCTGTCCCCGACCGCGTCGATGTCGACCCCCAGACGGTGCAGGACCGTCAGGAGCGCGTTGGCCATCGGCGTCCCGTCGGGGCAGAGCAGGTGGCGGTTGCCGCGGAGCTGCCCGTTGGCCCGGCCGGCCAGGAACAGCGGCACGCGCAGGTGGTTGTGCACGCTGCCGTCGCCCATGGGGCTGCCGTAGAGCACCAGGGAGTGGTCGAGCAGGTTGCCGTCGCCGTCCGGCGTCTCCCGCAGCCGCGCGAGGAAGCGCGCCACCTGCTCCACGTGAAAGGCGTTCAGGCGCGCGAACTCCGCCAGCCGGTCGGGGCGGTTGCCGTGGTGCGACAGCGAATGGAACGGCGTCTCGATCCCCGCCTCGGTGAAGACCCGCGAGCTGACGTCGCGTCCCATCTTGAAGGCGGCCACTCGCGTCGTGTCCGTCGTGAACGCGAGCACCTGCAGGTCGAACATCAGCCGGACGTGCTCCGTCCACCTCTCCGGCACCCCGATCGGCGCGGACGGGAGCTCCCGGACGATCGCAGCGGCGTTGGTCGCCTCCACGCGCTCTATGCGCCGCTCGATCTCCCGCACGTCCTCGAGGTAGTCGTCGAGGCGCGCGCGGTCCGCCGCCCCGAGTCGGAGCTGCAGGTCGTCGACCTTGTCGAGGATGGCGTCGAGGATCGACGCCTTGGCCCGGCGCCGGGCGTCACGCTGCTCCGGCGTCGCCCCGTCGCCGAAGAGGCGCTCGAACGCCACGCGCGGGTCGCGCTCCATCGGGAGCGGCGTCGTCGGCGACGACCACGAGATGGTGTTGGCGTAGACGCAACTGTAGCCGTAGCCGCAGGCCCCGGTGAGCGAGCCGACGTCCTCGATGCAGAGCTGGATGGACGGCAGCGCCGTGTCCTGCCCCGCCGCCCGCGCGTAGATCTGGTCGACGGACGTGGCGTTGTGGATGTCCGCGCCCTCGGTCATCTTCGCGTGGGCGCAGGTCAGGAACGCGGCGGACGAACGGGTGTGGTCGGCCCCCGCCTCCGCTTCCGTGCGCGCCGTTGCGGGGGCGATGTCGGTGTGGCTGACCACCGTCACGTAGTCGCGGTGCGGCTCCAGCGAGCGCAGGATGGGCGTCATCCCGAAGTCGCGTCCCGTGCCCTTGGGCGACCAGTAGTGGCGGCGCGTCCCCTCCCCCGTGCTCCCCGCGCTCCCGTGCACCATCTCGATGGCCGCGAAGCGGGTGCGCGGCGCCGCGGCCGTCTTGCGCGTCGCGGCCATCGCGGGCGCCATGGCGTCGAGGAACGGCAACGCCAGCGACACTCCCATGCCGCGCAAGACGGTCCGCCGCGAGACGTGGGTGCGGGTGATGTACATGACGCCTGTCTCCTCGATTACTCCACGGTACGACGCGGTGCGGGGGGCGCGCCGGGGCCGGCGTCGGCCTGGCGCATCGTGAACGGAGTGCTGCGGGCAACGCCGAGGACGAACGCCGAGAACCGGTTGCCGTCCGCCGCGGCCCGCTGCGCGATCCGCCGCACGGCCGGCATGTCCGACGGCTGCAGGATGCGCCCGAGCGCGAACATCAGGAGGTTGCGCGCGAAGTTGCTGGTGAACAGAGCCTCGGACCGCTCCACGTAGGCGCGCACCCCGGCGGGGCCGCGGAGCGTCGTGCCGTCGAACAGAACGTCGGTCGGGTCGATGGCCTCGCCGCTGTCGAAGGCGCGCCAGGCGCCGACCGCGTCGAAGTTCTCGAGGGCGAAGCCGAGGGGGTCCATCAGCCGGTGACACGCGGCGCACTGCGGTTGGGCCCGGTGCGCGGCCAGCCGTTGGCGCATCGTCTCCGGCTCCTCGCCGTGCTCGTTCTCGTCGAGCGGCGGGATGTCGGCGGGGGGCCGGGGCGGCGGGGCGCCGAGCAGCACGTCGAGCACCCACGCCCCGCGGATGACGGGAGAGGTGCGGTTCGCGAGCGACGTGAGCGTCAGGATGCTCCCGTGCCCCAGCAGCCCGCGCCGGGCGTCGTCGGCCACGGCGACGCGCCGAAAGCGGTTGCCGGCGACGTTCGGAATGCCGTAGTGGCTGGCCAGGCGCTGGTCGACGAACGTGTAGTCCGCCGTCACGAGGTCCGTCACGCTGCGGTCCTCGCGCACGATGCTGTCGAAGAGAAGCTCCGTCTCGCGGCGCATCGACTCCGTCAGGTTCAGGTCCCAGTCGGGATAGAGGTAGACGTCCGGCTGGATGTCCTGGAGGTTCTGCAGGCGCAGCCAGTGCGACGCGAAGCTGGTCGCGAGCGCTTCGGCCCGCGGATCGGCGAGCATCCGCCGGACCTGTCGCTCGAGCTCGTGCGGGTCCGACAGCCGCCCGGCCGCCGCGACGCGCAGCAACTCGTCGTCGGGCAGGCCGCTCCAGAGGAAGAACGACAGGCGGGACGCCAGCTCCAGGTCGCTCAGGTGGTAGATCTCTCCCGGCGCCACCCCGTCCGGCGTGCGCTCGAAGCGAAAGAGGAATTCGGGATCGGCCAGGACCGCCTGCAACCCCAGCCGGATGCCGTCGTCGAAGTCCCCTTCCGCGCGGCCCGTCTCGAAGAACTCGAGCAGCCGCGCCCGGTCGGCCTCGGCCAGCGGCCGGCGGAAGGCACGCCGGGCGACCCCGGCCAGGATCTCGGCCGCGCACCGGGGCGCGTCGTCCGCGCCCGCCGGGCGGCAGGTGAAGAGCCGGGCGCGGCTCGGCGTGCGGCTCACGCCGGCGACCTCGTAGGGACCGTCGATGCCCAGGTTGCGGAGGTGCGGCAGGCCCGTCAACCCCGGGAAGTGTCCCGTCGAC
>JAPOWL010000631.1 GCA_026707615.1 Acidobacteriota bacterium
GCGGCCTCGTCATCGACTGCTCGTCGATCGCCCCCGCCGCGACGCGGCGGATCGCGGACGCGTTCCGCGCCAAGGGCATCGGCTACGTAGACGCGCCGGTGTCCGGCGGCTCGGAAGGCGCCATCAAGGGCACGCTGACCATCATGTGCGGCGGCAGCGAGGAGGATTTCGCGCGCGCCGAGCCGGTCCTGCAGATCATCGGGGCCAAGGTGACCCGCATCGGCCCCGTCGGCTGCGGGCAGATCGCGAAGGTCGCCAACCAGGTCGCGATCACGGGCACGTTCATGGCCCTGGCCGAGGCGCTCACCCTCGCCAATCAGGCCGGCGCGGATCCCGAGCGGGTCGTCGAGGCGATCGGGGGCGGCGTCGCCGGATCCTGGATCCTGAACAACCGCGCCGACCGGATGCTGAAGGACGACTATCCGCTCGGCTTCCGGACGCGGCTCCATCGCAAGGACCTCGGCATCGCGCTCGAGACGGCGCGCGAATTCCAGGTGCCGGTACCGATCGCGAGCCTCGTGGCGACGATCGAGGACGCGCTCATCGCGCAGGGTTTCGGCGACGAGGACATGTCGAACCTGGCCCGCTTCGTCCGCCAGGGCGCCGGCGTGCCGGGCGGGCCGATGAAGTCCTGATCCGCGCGGGTCCGGGCTACGGCAGGCGAAGAGACCGGACGAGGGACGACGGACCCAGTCAGGAAGCGACGATGGCCGGCAAGGTGTACGCCAGTTCCGCCGCCGCCCTCGAGGGCGTGCTGCGCGACG
This sequence comes from Acidobacteriota bacterium, assembly GCA_026707615.1. GTDB lineage: Bacteria > Acidobacteriota > Vicinamibacteria > Vicinamibacterales > UBA8438 > JAGWAJ01. The sequence goes on from JAPOWL010000631.1 coordinate 765, forward strand.
GCATGACGATCATGGTCGGCGGGTTCGGCCTGTGCGGCGTCCCGCAGAACCTGTGCGTGGCGCTGCGCGACTCGGGCGTGACGGGCCTCACCTGCATCAGCAACAACGCCGGCGTCGACGGGGCCGGCCTCGGGCTGCTGCTCGACACGCGGCAGATCCGCAAGATGATTGCCAGCTACGTCGGCGAGAACAAGACGTTCGAGGGCCAGTTCCTCGACGGCTCGCTCGAGGTGGAGCTGAACCCCCAGGGCACGATGGCGGAGCGCATCCGGGCCGGCGGCGCCGGCATCGGGGCCTTCTTCACCCCCACCGGCTACGGGACGCCGCTCACCGAGGGCAAGGAGACGCGCGAGATCGACGGCCGCTGGCAGGTGCTGGAGACCGCCCTCCACGCCGACCTGGCGCTGGTCAAGGCGTGGAAGGCCGACGAGGCGGGCAACCTCGTCTACCGGATGACGGCCCGCAACTTCAATCCGCCAATGGCCGAGGCGGGCGCCGTCACCGTCGCCGAGGTGGAGGAGATCGTGCCCGCCGGCGCGCTCGACCCGCACCTGGTCCACACCCCGGCCGTCTACGTCAATCGCATCGTCGTCGGCGAGAACCCCGAGAAGGTGATCGAGCGCCGCAAGACGCGCCCGGCGTAGGAGAGGGGAAGCCCTCAGGAGTCGATTGGTGGACCAGCCGGCCGCCGCAGACAGGAGAGGCCAGTGGCCCTGACCCGAGAGCAGATCGCCCGGCGCGCCGCGCGCGAGATGAAGGACGGCCACTACGTCAACCTCGGGATCGGCATCCCGACGCTCTGCGCCAGCTTCATTCCGCCCGACGTCAGCATCATGCTGCAGAGCGAGAACGGCCTGCTCGGCATCGGGCCCTACCCAACGGAGGCCGAGATCGACGCCGACCTCATCAACGCCGGCAAGGAGACGGTCACCGCGGTCCCTGGCGCAAGCTACTTCAGCAGCGCCCAGAGCTTCGCCATGATCCGCGGCGGCCACATCGACCTGGCCATCCTCGGCGCGATGCAGGTCTCGGCCACCGGCGACCTCGCCAACTGGATGATCCCCGGCGCGATGGTCAAGGGCCCCGGCGGCGCGATGGACCTCGTCTCCGGCGCCCGGCGCGTGCTGATCGTGATGGACCACGTCTCGAAGCGCGGCGACAAGAAGGTCCTCAACGAATGCAGCCTGCCGCTCACCGGCAAGGGCGTCGTCAACACCATCGTCACCTCTCTCGCCGTCCTCGAGGTCCAGCCCGACGGCCTGCACCTGCTCGAGCGCGCCCCTGGCGTCAGCGTGGACGAGATCCGGGCCGCCACCGAGCCGGAGCTCATCACGTCCGGCGACGTCCCGGAGATTCCGTAGGATCGGACTTGGCGGGTCGCCAGCGCGGCGGTCCCATCATCGTCTTTGCCAATCGCCTGATCGGTCACGATACGAGCCGTTTCCCCGGCAAGACACCCCTGCGGGCCGCGTCCCTCCCGCGAGCATGGCGACGCCGGCGGCGTGTGGGTACGGAGCCTTGCGTCGCCCGACAAAGAGGCCGCCGCCGGTCCGAACGACCAGTTCTGGTACAGGCGGATCTGCTCGTACTGCTCCTGCAACAGGTTGAGAGTGGGATAGACCTGCGGGTCGCGAATCTGGGAAAGGACGGACGCTTCCGGCTGGCGTCCGCGTGCCTGAACCGCATCCCCGCGCCGTCACCTCCGACTCGCTGTCCACCAGCAGAAGGGGAATCCGCCCCGGCTTCGACCCTGGCAGGGTCGATCCGCGCCAGCAGCTCGCTCGGCCTGCATCCGGACGTCGTCGCGGCGATTGCGAAGCTGCTCGTGCAGGCGTCCGAGCGGACGCAGGTCGTCGTCACAACGCACTCCCGCATGCTGGTCGACGCCCTGACGGACCATCCGTCCAGCGTCGTCGTCTGCGAGAAGGAGAACGGGGAATCGCGGTTCGAGCGGCTGGACGGGACGAGACTGAAGGCTTGGCTGGACCGAATGCCCGCACGCCCAGTCGCTGTTGGGCTACCTGCGAACCACCTGAAGCTGGGAGTCTGCGCCGTAGTACGGTACGACTGCGAGGAGGCTTGGCTGGGCGCCTGACGGAGTCGTCAGGCGACGAATGGCGGGCCAGGATCGACCGCCCGCAGGAATCTCAGCGAGGGATCCATATCCCTCCGGCATGACGACGCGCGTCCCCGGACGCCGCGACGGCCCGGGCGACGAGCTCCAGAGCTCGCCCAACGGCCGCGCGGCGCCAGCGCCGGCTTCCTGGGCAGAAGCACTCGACCAGCTCCCGTTTCGCTCGCTCGTACGGCCGCGAGCCCGGCACCGAGAAGCGGTGGGCATGATTCTCGGCCCGCAGGGCCCCGAGCACGCGCAGCGGCGGATGGGTTCCGATCTCGACGCAGGCGAAGCGGTAGCGACGACCCGCCGCGTGACGGCCCAGCCACGCGCCCATCACGCCGCGGGCGGCGTATGCACCCTCGTCGGCCACGGAGACGACGCGCGCGGGGGCGAAGCGCGCCCGATACCAGCCGAGATTGGGCGCGTGGACGGGCTCGACGAGGATCTGACAGTCCGCGCGGCGACCGAGGCCGGTGTGCAGGTCCAGATGCACGACCTCGCCGGAATCCCGCGTCCAGCCCCAGAAGTGCTCCTGGATGAGGCGGGTGGAGGCCTCCGGCCCCTGGCCGCCGAAGAAGAGGCCCGACGGGTGCTCGTACTGTCCCTCGGCGACGGCGGCGCGGAGCGCGGGCAGGCCATGGCGGCAGACGGCCCAGGCCGCCCGGACGAGGAACAGGTCGGCGCGGGCTGATGGCGCGTCGGGATTCAGCAGCCGGTGCACGCGGTCGTAGAGCGGCGGCACACCCGCGTACGGCTCTCCGACGTCGAGGAAGTTGCGGTTGAGATCGACGTTCCCCTCGTTGGCGCGACGGCGCCAGGCGAAGCCGTACGGGTTGAGGGCGTGGACCAGGACGACGGCGGTCCCCGGCGGAACGTCGATGCGGCCGGCGCGCACGCCTTCCAACCACGCCAACTGGACCGCCGATCCGAAGAAACCCTCCACCCCGTGCAGCCCGGACGAGACGACGACCGCCCGCGCCGGCCGGGCAGCGCCGACGGTAGCGACGTCGACGGCCAGCGTCTCGCCGACGGGGCCGCGTCCGGGGATCGGGAATGCCTCGGGCACCGCGCCCGCCCTCCGCGCCGCGTCGCGGAAGCGTCGCCGAGCGACCGCGTAGCTGGAAGAGAAGGTCGACGAGGCAGTCCCCGACGGGCCTGAGACCGGAACGGTCGTCGTCGCGGCGCCGTCGACGGTCAGTAGAAGAGCATCGCGAGGACGAAGAGCACGACCGCCAGCGTCACGACCCACTGCCAGATCTCCTGGGTGTCCTCGGCCGGGATCAACTGGAACGTGACGCTGCGGTGCGAGTTGATGACGTTCTGGAGGAAGCTGTCGGCGGAGAGGCCCGCGCTGTCGATGATGAACGAGCTGCCCCCGAGGCGGGTCTCGAGCATGCCGAGGCCGTCCGTGTTGAGGACCGTGCGGATGCCCTCGAGGTCGGCCTCCAGGGTCTCGTCGTAGTCGACGCCGCGCACGTACTCCTGCAGCACGATGTCGAGCTCGACCCCGGTCCGCGACCCGATGGCGACCGGGTAGACGGTGAGGCCGCGCCGCCGGAACTCCGTGAGCGCCTCGTCGAGGCGCGCGAGCTGCTCCGCGTCGGCCGCGAAGTCGCCGTCGGTCAGGAGCAGCACCAGGCGGTCGGAACGCTCTTCCGGCTGCCACTCCTCGTCGCCGCTCTCGAAGCGATCCTGGTTGTCGAGCGACTGATAGATGTGCTCGAACGCGGCGGCCACGTCGCTGTCCCAGGGGAACGCGTCGCCCGAGAGCGACCCCGGTGGCGCCACCTGCCCGACCTGCTCGATGAACCGCTCGGCGTTCGACGACATGTGGACCTGCCGCAGCGCCGTCGTCCCGAAGACGAAGAGCGCCACGCGGTCCCCGGGCGTCAGGATGTCCAGCGTGTAGAGGTTCAGCACCTCGCGGACGGCGAGCTCCAGACGTGACTGGCCGAGGTCCTGGACCCACATCGAGGCCGAGGCGTCGATCGCCACGACGACGTCGACGTCTCCCCGCTTGAAGCTCGAACCGCCGAAGACCCAGAACGGGCGGGCGGCGGCCACGGCGAGGACCGCCATGGCGGCGACGGCGAGGAACCAGAACTTGATGTGCCCCAGGAGGGGATACGACGAGCCGTGGGTCCGCGCGGGCCGCAGCCGGAGCCGGACCGCGAAGACGAGGAACCCGATCAGGAGCAGCAGGCCCGCGATCGGCAGAACCGCCAGGTACTCGGGGTTCTGGAACTCGACGCTCTCACGCAGTGCGGATGGCACGACTCCCTCGCTCCCGCCCCTCCCGCCGGCTATCCCCGCCGGCGGCGGACGGGCGTCCCCTCGCCCCGCATCTGCTCGAGCTGCGGGGGCTCGATCTCGCGCAACGGCTCGAGCGCCCGGCGGACCGCCTCCGGGTCGCTCGTCAGGTCGTAGTTCCACTTGTAGTCGAAGCGGCCCGAGGGGTCGCTCCGGAGCGCCCGCTCGTAGTCCGCGTTGACGTCCTCGAGCACTTCCTGAATGATGGCCAGCTTGCGCGCCTCGCCGTTCTCGTCCTCGTCGGGGATGGCCCGGTAGCGCATGCGCGCCAACTGGAACTTCGCCGACCCGAGCAGGTGCGACGCGCGCGGGTCGTCGATCTCGTCCGCGAGGTCGCGCACCACCGCCTCGAAGTTGCCGGTCAGGTAGTTGTACGAGGCCTGCTGCAGGAACGCGTCGGCGAACAGGTAGGCGTCGGCGAACCACTGCATTCCCCACGCCCGGCTGCTCTCGTAGAAGCCGGTCACGTCGCCGAGCTCGGCCTCCGCCCGCTCGAAGTCCTGGCGCTCCACGCTGTCGCTCAGCCCGTCCAGGTTGTCGTAGAAGCCGGCCAGCGAGCTCGCCGGGACGGCGACCACGGCGAGGAACAGCAGCGAGAAGACGAAGCCGAGGAGGAAGCGGAAGGCGCGTTCCCGGTCGAACAGGTCGGTCAGTCGCATGTCGATCTCTCTCGTCTCTCTCGTCTCTCTCGCCAAACGTCAGGGGCCCGTGCCCCAGACCAGCTCGGTCACGAATCCCAGCGGGATTCCCACCGCCAGCAGCGCCATCGCCATCAGCAGGAAGCGCGAGTAGATCGGCACCTTCAGCGCGCGGTGCCGCATCTCCACCCGCACGGCCTCGCGCTCGTCGATTGCCTCGTAAGCCCGCGTCAGGCTGTCCTCGTCCGTCACGTCGAAGTAGTCGCCGCCGTACTCCCGGATCATCTCGATCAGGCGCGGCGTGCTCGGGTGCCCGATCATCGCCGTCCGGACGTCGCTGGTGTTGATGTAGATGATGTACGGGATGACGTTGCGCTGGGCGAGCGCCGCGAACTCGGTATCGGGAAACTCGTCGACCGCCGCGTCGGTCACGATCAGCACCGCGCGGTTCTGGTTGGTCCCCATGCCCAGCGCCGCCTCGTCCTGATCGAACTGCTTCATGATCGACTGCAGCGGACGGATGATGTTCGTGTCGCCCTCGGCGGGGACGATGCGCACCTTGTCCGGCGGCACCACCATCGCCTTGTCGAGCCGCTGCGTCATGACGTACGGAGCGTCCCACACCTGGAAGTAGTACAGCTCGTCGTCCATGACGAAGTCGTCGACCATGTACGGGTAGGTCGAGAACAGCCAGAGCGACACGCGGTCGTTCTTGCCCTCCCGCATGTCGAGGAAGCGGAGGTGCGCGTCGCGCGCGATCTCGGCCTTC
>JAPOWL010000273.1 GCA_026707615.1 Acidobacteriota bacterium
GCCACGACGGGCGGCTCTTCTGGTGGGGCGACGAGCTGACGCGCGACTTCGCCAACTTCGGCGCCGGCGAGTGCTGCCGCGGCGCCACCGGCGGCACCGACACCTGGGTCAACACGGCCCCGGTCGGCTCCTTCCCCCCCAACGACTTCGGCCTCCACGACATGACCGGCAACGTCTGGGAATGGGTCGACGGCTGGATAACCCCCACCTACCCCGCCGGCCCGCGCACCGATCCCCAGCCGGCCGACGACGGCTACCTCCGGGTGATGCGCGGCGGTTCCTGGCTGAACTACCCCGGCGTGCTGCGGCTCTCCGTCCGGCTCCCGTTCTCGGCCGACGGCCACACCAGCAACGTCGGTGCCCGCTGCGCGAGCGACGTGAGCGGCCTGCTCGTCATCGAGTGACGGCGGCGCGGCTCCCACCTGCGAGCGCGGCCGCGTGGTCCGGAACGTCAGGGAAGCAGGTCGGCGACGGCGACGGCGCTTCGGGTCGGGCCACCAGCAACGCGAGGGCGGCGCCGGCGCATGTCGCAGTCGGGCTCGACCGGCCCGTGGTCGCCGGCAAGGCGGCTTTGACACGTCCGGGCGGGGCGACTAGCATGCGGGCGACGGCGCCGGATCCGTCCGGTGCGCCGTCCCCCTGCCGGGAACCGCCGGCGGACCGGGCGCTCTGGAGGCTCCGATGAAGAAGACGACGAGGACGAAGGCGGCAACCGAATCGCGCCGCGCGTTCATGCGGCAGGCGGCCCTCGGCGGCGCCGGCGTCACGGCGGCCTTCGGCACGGGCCGCGTGGCCGCGGCCGAGGCCTCGGCTGTCGCCGAGGAGGACGTGAAGCCGATCACGGTCCCGGTCGAGTTCGAGAAGGCCAGGGCGGCGGACCTTCCCGAGGTCGACTTCCCGATGACGGGCGCGCAGGTCTTCGCCCGCGCCTGCAAGGAGGAGGGCGTCAAGGCGCTCTTCTGCTGCCCCGGCAACTACGGCGTCATCCACGCGATCGGCGACACGGGCATCCCGACCTACTCCGGACGCCACGAGGGGTCGATGTGTCACGCCGCCGACGCCTTCTGCCGTGCGACCGGCGAGGTGGCGGCGACCTCCGGCACCGAGGGGCCGGGGTTCACCGACATGATCGGCGCGATCTCGGCCGCCAACTCGGCCCGCTCGCCGGTCCTGGTCCTGGCGAGCAACAAGACGATCTTCGCCGAGGACACCGAGCAGGGCATTCAGGACCAGTACCAGCAGCCGCTGACCGAGGGCATCAAGAAGTACGGCAAGCGGCTCATCAACCCGTCGCGCACCTGGGAGTACGCCGGCTACGCGTTCCGGCAGCTCAAGAGCGGCGTCCCCAAGCCGGTGCATCTCGACTTCCCGGCCGAGATCGCGCGCGCCCGCTTCGCCGACGCCATCGACGTCGAGTTCTTCTACGACAAGACGCGCTACCGCACGGATGCTCGGCCGCACCCGGACCCCGCGGCGATCGACCGGGCGGTGGAGCTGCTGCGCAACGCGGAGCGCCCGATCATCGTGTCGAGCAACGGCGTCTTCTACAGCCGGGCGTGGGACGCCTTGCGCCAGCTCGCCGAGCGGGCCCACATCCCCGTCGTCGAGTCGGGGGCGATGAAGGGGCAGTTCCCGGCCGACCACGAGCTCTCGGCCGACGCGGCGCCGCAGGCGCTGATGAGCGCCGACGTGGTGCTGCTGGTCGGTCAGTACTGCATGCCGACGCTCGGGGAGTTCGCCTTCGGGCCCGACGCCCGCTACATCCGTATCGATCCGGCGGCGGAGGACATCGGCCGCAACCTGCCCATCGACATCGGCATCGTCAGCGACGAGCGCGCCGGCCTCGAGGCGCTGGCCGCCGCCATGCCGCGGCAGCGCCACGAGGCGTGGGTGGCCGAGGTGGCCGCGGCGCGGGCGGCGTTCGAGGCCGAGAACGAGGAGTACTACCGCATCGGCAGCGGCTACACGGACGCCGTCCACCCCGCGGTCATCGGCAAGGCGCTGGCCGACTTCCTGCACCACGGCGACCTGCCGGCGGACCGCACCACGATCCTCCAGGGGGGGTACGGCATCGCCCGCTACACGCGCCGCTATCTGCGCGCCCACCGGCCCGGGCAGATCATCAACGGCGCGTACCAGTACGGCGCCATCGGGCCGGACGTCGGCTACACGGTCGGCGTGGCGGCGGCGGTCCGGGACGGCGCCGGCGCGCAGGCCGGCTTCGAGGGGCACCCCGTCATCGGGATCACGGGCGACGGCGGCTTCGGGTACTCGGGGATGGAGCTGGAAACGCTCTCCAAGTACCGCCTCCCGGCCGTGATCGTCGTCTACAACAACAACGCGTGGGGCACGTGGACGGGCCAGCGCAACAACCCGCTCGCCGTCCCCGTGCACCTGTTCCAGGAGAACCTGCGCTACGACAAGCTGGGCGAGGCGCTCGGCGCGCACGGCGAGTACGTCACGCGCCCGGACGAGATGCGCCCGGCGCTCGAGCGCGCCTACCAGGCGGCGCTCGACGGCAGCCGCCCCGCCGTCGTGAACGTGCAGGCGAAGAAGGAGTTCTGGCTGCGCGACCAGTACGCCCCCGGCTTCCTCGGCAAGATCGAGCCGGGGCTCATGTCGTACTACCACTAGGAGTCTGCGCCGAAGAACGGCGCGGACCTGCAGGCCTGGCTGGCGCAGGCGAACCGCCCAGCCGCTGCGCAGCGCGTCTCTTCGACCAGTCGGCCATGGTCTCGCGAGTACGGGAGAGTTCCGATCGGACGGCGGGGAGCCCAGGCGGCGCGCCGGTACCGGCGGTCGGGGGCGGCGCGCCGGCGCCACCCGCTGCATCGGAGGAGGACGGTCCGGCCGCGGTGCGCGAGAGGCTGCAGGCCTACGCCGACCGGGGCGTCTTCCGCGGCTTCGCGGAGCAGCCGGCCCGCCGGGGGCGGCGCCGGTTCACGTTCCTCTGGCTCGCGCCGACCCCGTTCACGCTGACCTACGATGCGGCGTCCGGAGCCCTCGCGTTCCGCGATCTGTTGCCCAACGTCCCCGCCCGGTCCCCGCTCGCCGGCGCCCTGCGGAGCTTCATTCGGGGTCGCGCGTCGGCGGAGCTGCCGGAGCACCGGCGGGTCGACCCCGCCCGCGCCGCGGTCGGATGCTCCATCCGGCGCGGCGCGCTGTCGGTCGAGGTCGTGGCCCGGCCCGGGCATCACGGCTACGGAGCGAACCGGGCCGTCAATCTCGTGCACGAGATCTTCGTGCACCTCCAGGTCCGGTTTCCGGAGTACATGTGGGAGAACTTCGATGCGCCGCAGGAATGAGCACCTGACCGCCGGCCGTACCCCGAGCAGCGAGCGGGCCGGCCTCGACGAGAGTCCGCTCTTCATCGACGGGGGAGCGCTTGCCGGAGGCCACCCTCGACGGGGCGGAGCACGCCGCCCGGCGGCCCGGTCCCCCGTCGTCGCAGCGGGGCTCGCGCTGGCCTGTCTGGCGGCCGGCGTGCTCGCCGGCACCCGGGCGGAGCTTTCCGCCGCGCCGCGGGAGCGCGCCGCCCCGCAGGAGAACGCCGAGCCGTCGGCGGTCGCCAACCCGATCGAATCCACCTCCGAATCCCGCGCCATCGGGCGCCAGCGCTACGTGTTCATGTGCCGCGAGTGCCATGGCAACCGGGGCCGGGGCGACGGCGACATGGCCCACGCCGGGGGCGTGCCGTCCGACTTCACGGACGACGTCTGGGACCACGGCGAGAGCGACGGGGAGATCTTCGCGGTGATCAAGGAGGGCGTGTCGGCCGACATGCAGGGCTACGCCAACCGGCTGAGCGACGAGGAGATCTGGCACGTTGTCAACTACCTCCGGAGCCTGTCCCGGTAAGGGACAGCGCCGCAGAACCGCACCGCCTCCCCGCGGAAGGCGCCGAGCCGAGCCGCGTGGCGGCGATTGCCGGGCGAGCCCCCCGGAGGCGTCATGAGCGCAGCGGTGCGCTACCGCGCGATGCAGGCCGGCGAGGCCGAGGCCGTCTCGGCCCTGATCCTCGCGTCGTTCGACGAGTTCATCGGCCCGGACTACGAAGGCGAGGAAGGGATCGCCGAGTTCCGGAGGTTCGCCGCGCCGGAGGCCATCGAGGCCCGCGCGGCCGCCGATCATCTCGTCCGCGTGGCGACGGTGGACGGCGCGCTCGCGGGCATGATCGAGATCCGCGAGCACAACCACGTCGCCCTCCTGTTCGTCGACAAGGCTTATCAGCGCCGCGGGATTGCGCGAGGACTGCTCGAATCGGCGCTCGCCGACGCGCGGGCCGCCGCCCCCGACGTCGAACGGGTGACCGTCAACTCGTCGCGCTACGGCGTGACGGCGTACGAGCGGCTGGGGTTCCGGCAGACGGGCCCGGAGCGGTCCGTCAACGGCATCGTCTTCATCCCGATGGCGATGCGGCTCGCCGACTGACGGTGCGCGTCCCGTTTCTCGATCTCACGGCCCAGCTCCGGACGACCGGGCCCGCCGTGGAGCGGGCCGTCCTCGACGTCGTCCGCTCGGGGCGCTACGTGGGGGGCCCCGCGATAGACGCGTTCGAGGCCGAGATGGCCGGCCATCTCGAGGTCGACCACGCGGTCGCGGTCTCCTCCGGCACCGACGCGCTGCTGGCCGCCCTGATGGCGCTGGAGGTCGGCCCCGGCGACCTCGTGCTCACCACGCCCTACTCGTTCTTCGCCACCGCCGGCGTCGTCGCGCGCCTCGGGGCCGAGCCGGTTTTCGTCGACATCGATCCCCGGACCTACAACGTCGATCCGGGCGCGTTGACCGCGTGGTGGGAACGCCACGCCGACCGTCGGAAACGCGTCCGGGCCATCGTTCCCGTTCACCTGTTCGGGCGGTGCGCCGACATGGAACCGATCCTCGCGCTCGCCGCGGCGCACGGGATTCACGTCGTCGAGGACGCGGCGCAGGCGCTCGGCGCCCGGTGGGGCGCCGGTGAACGCGGCGGCCCCGACCCGGGACGGCCGGCGGGCACGCTGGGCACTTTCGGGTGCTACTCGTTCTACCCGACCAAGAACCTCGGCGCGATGGGCCACGGCGGGCTCGTCGTGACGCGGGACCCCGGCCTGGCCGCCGCCGTGCGCCAGCTCCGCGACCACGGGGCCCATCCCCCCTACCATCACGCGCGCATCGGCGGGAACTTCCAGCTCGACGCGGTGCAGGCGGCCGTGCTCCGCGCCAAGCTGCCGCACCTCGACGGCTGGCACGACGCGCGCCGGACGCGCGCCGCGTACTACGACCGCCACCTGCCGGCGGCAGGCGTCATGCCACCCGCTCGCGCCGCCCGCGCCGAGGGACACGTCTACAACCAGTACGTGATCCGCGTGCCCGACCGGCGCGACCCGTTGCGCGCCCACCTGGCGGCCCAGGGCATCGACACGATGGTCTACTACCCCGTCCCGCTCCACCGTCAGGCCTGCTTCCGGCACCTCGGCCACGCCGCGGGTGCGTTCCCGCACAGCGAGGCGGCGGCTGCCTCCTCGCTCGCGTTGCCCGTGTATCCGGAGCTGACGCCGGCGATGCAGGACCGCGTGATCGAGGGGATCGCCGACTTCTACCGGGCCGGCGCGTGAAGGGACGCGGCGCCCGGACGCGCCGCCCACGCCGGTGGGCGACCGTCAACGTCGACCGGTCCGACCGGCGGGAAGGCGACACCTGCCCGGACGCGCCACCCGCGCCGGGGCACCTATAATCCCCGGGTTCCAGACCGATTTCGCAGCTCCACGGGATTCGTCGCGCTCCCGCGCCGCCTTCCGCCGCTCACCGGGGGACCCGATGCGCCAGCCCGCTTCGCGCCGTCGTTCGCTTCCCGTCGCCGCAGCGCTCCCCGCCGCCATGCTCCTCGTCGTGCCCGCGGCCGTCTCGCCCGCGGCGGCCCAGGCACACGACGGCAGGACGCTGTTCGAGACCCACTGCGCCTCCTGCCACGGCGCCGCCGCGATCCCCCGCGTGCTGGCCATCGACAACATGCGCGCGCTCCCGCCGGAGGGCATCGTCGGCGCGCTCACCGACGGGGCCATGCGCGAGCAGGGAGCGGAACTGAGCCCCGCCGAGCGGCGCGCGATCGCCGAGTTCATCACGGGGCGGGGCCTCGGGACGGCGGTCGGCGCGACCCCGGGCGGCGGCGCCTGCGGCTCGGCCGCGGCGGCGGACTGGCCCGGGCCGGGCGGCGGTCCGCAGTGGAACGGCTGGGGCGCCGGCGTGACGAACGCCCGCTTCCAGCCCGCCTCCGACGCGCACCTCGCGGCGGCGGACGTGCCGCGCCTGCGGCTCCGATGGGCGTTCGGGTATCCGAGTTCGGCGAGCGCGCAGTCGCAGCCGACGATCGTGGGAGGCCGGCTGTTCGTCGCCAGCGAGCGCGGCGTCGTCTTCGCCCTCGACGCGCGGACCGGCTGCACGCACTGGTCGTTCGAGGCGCAGAGCGGGGTGCGGAGCGCGATGACGGTGGGCCGCCTGGCGGACGGCCGCCATGCCCTCTTCTTCGGCGACTTCAACGCCAACGTCTACGCGCTCGACGCGGCCACCGGCGAGGAGCTCTGGCGGCGCGACGTGGAGTCGCACGTCGGGGCCCGCATC
>JAPOWL010000188.1 GCA_026707615.1 Acidobacteriota bacterium
TGCGAGGTCTGGTCCACGCGCGTGCGCCGTCGCTGAAGGACCGGTCCGGCCAGTGGTACTGGCTCAACGACTGGCGCCGCGGGCAGGTCCAGGCCGGCCGGCGCATCACCTACGCGAACCTCGGCAATCGACTGCTGGATCTCATGCGCACGGAGGGCCGCCTCCCGCGAATCCCCGCCGCCCGGTTCAACAACTTCATGACGGACTTCCGAGCAGACCCGGCGAACAAAGGCACGAGCCGCGCCGACGCCGTGGCGGCCTGGGAGCACGTCAAGTCCGTTCCCGGACCCAAGACCTACGCGGCATACGCAGCCCGCCACGGTCATCACTCCGGCAGCGGGAGCGCCCAAAGGACCCCGCGACGGCGAGGCGAGAATGGGCGTCGACTCCCTATCGGCCCGGAAGCCGGCTTGGCTCGGAACGGCTCAGAAGGACCACGGCGTCAAACGACATTACGAGATTCCAGTACTCCCACCCAGCCGGATAGGACTGCAATGCGGCCAGTCGCGCTTGCCTCAGCGGTGCGCGTAGCCCTCGCAGGTCGAACAATGTCCAGTCTGCTACGGCGGCGGAGCGAAATGGCCGTAGCGCCTTCTGCTGCTCCCACGTGCAAGGTCTGGGAAAGTCGCCGGGAGAAATGCCCTGGCAGTTGATGATCGCCAGGTTCAGCATCCCTGTTCGCTCAGCGATCGCCAGTTCCGCGACAAAATTCGCGAGTGTAGAGGAGCCGAAGTCAGGCATCAATCCGCGGGCGGCATGGTAAGCGCCGAGCCGGAACATCACACGCGGCTTCGGTTCGCCTTCTTCCTTTGCAGCTTGGTACTGGCGCAAGAAGAGCTCCTTCTTGAGGTTGTCGTTCGTGTCTTCCTGGGGGGCGGCAATTCGCCAACGCAGTGCATCGAGTATGTAGCGCACCTCGGTCTCCGGCCTGGCTCGCGTCTGTTGGATGACTTGCTCGATGGCACGTCGGAAGGCACGAGTGTTGTAGTCGCCGCTTTCCTCCGCAGCGCCTACTCGCTCCAACAAGGACTGTGCCGCCCGTTGCCTCGCGAGCCGCGGCGACAGCTCCGCCAGCCTCTTCAGCAATGGCGCGGCTCGATACTCGGCATCCACTCCCCAGATCAAAGGCGCGGTAGACTGGCGGTGGGGGGCGCTGGCGCTGCCGAGCATCCTGTAGAAGGCGACATCCTCTGCCGAGATCGGCGGCACGCTGTTGTTCGGCAAACGAGGCAACGTTGCCCCCCGGAAATGAACAAGGGCCTGTTGATCGGCAAACCTCGCGAACTTGTCGAGCCTGTCGCCCAGCCAGGGGCCAGCTTCGATGGCCACGTGCTTGTAGCCCAGAGGGACGAGCTCCCGCCAAAGAGCGCCCACCAGAATCGGGACCTCCCGGACGTCATGTTCTTCGCCGACGAATACAAACTGGGCCTCGGCCGCCTCGGCGCGAAACCACTCCGCCGCGGGCCCCTCGAGCTCTCCCTCGGCACTCAGGGCGACCTCGAGGGCGCTCCGTTCCAAATGGGCGGCGACAGTCTCGTGAATCCCCAGGCTTGAGTCATCCTGAGCTGCGGGGGTTTGACAGAACGTCACACAGATCACGAGTCGCAGCAAGAATCGCATAGTACGAGTGCTCGTCACGTCGCAGTCGACCCGCCTGCTCTTCACGAAGCTGCGGGTCCTGTTCCGCCATTAGTATTAGTTGTCGTTCGCGCCCACATGGGCGTCAGCATTCACCCGGCCGAGGTTGCGAGGGTGCCGTGCAAGCTCTACGTGACTATCTGCACGGGCCTGACCTCTGGTGGACACCCATCGGTCATTCGGGCAGCGCGAACGCGAAGACGGCGTTCCCCGCCGCGATGGCCAGGTGCTGCCGGCCGTCGACGGCGTAGCCCATCGGACCGGCGTGGACGCGGCCGCCGAGGTTCTTGTTCCAGAGCTCCTCGCCCGTGAGGGCGTCGAGGGCGAAGAAGTAACCGTCCGCCGTGCCGCCGAAGACCAGGTCGCCCGCCGTCGACATCAATCCTGACGTCGTGCGCGGATCGACCTGGAACTCCCAGCGCAGGTCGCCGGTCTGGGGCGAGAGGGCGCGCACGGCGCGGACGTAGTTGTCGAGGGGCTGCGGCGACTCGCCGCCGCCGGCGCGGTAGCTCTCGCCCTCCCGGTACTCGACCGGACGGATGAAGTAGCGTGTCTCCGCGTCATAGGCCATCACGTAGATGAGGCCCGTGCGGGGGCTGTAGGTGGGGGACCACCAGTTGGAGCCGCCGGTGATGGCGGGGGAGACGACGGTCCCCTCCGGGGTCGGCTCCTTGCCGGGGAGCAGGATGGGGCGGCCGGTCTCGTCGAGGCCTTCGGCCCAGGTCTGCCGCGCGTAGGGCGTGCCGAGCAGGAACTCGCCGGTCTCGCGGTCGAGCACGTAGAAGAACGCGTTGCGGTTGGGGAAGAGCATCAGCTTGCGCTGCTCGCCGCCGAACACGGTGTCGGCCAGCACGGGGATCTGCGTCGAGTCCCAGTCGTGGATGTCGTGCGGCGTGAACTGGAAGTACCAGCGAAGCTCGCCGGTGTCGGCGTCGAGGGCCACTACGGAGTCGGAGTAGAGGTTGTCGCCCTCCCGCACGGTGCCGTCGTAGTCGGGTCCGGGATTGCCGGTGCCCCAGTAGAGGAGGTTCAGCTCGGGGTCGTAGGAGCCGGTCATCCAGGTCGCGGCGCCGCCGGTGCGCCACGAATCGCCCGACCAGGTGCGGTTGTCGGGATGGTCGGGGCTCGGCGTCGTGTAGAAGCGCCACGCCCGCTCGCCGCTCTCGATGTCGTAGGCGTCGACCAGGCCGCGAATGCCGTACTCGCCGCCCGCTACCCCGGTGAAGACCTTGTCGCCCACGACGAGCGGGGCCGCGGTCTTGCTGTAGCCGGCGGACGAGTTGTGGACCTCCGTATCCCACAGGACGTTGCCGGTCCGGGCGTCGAGGGCGACGAGGTGCGCGTCGAGGGTGCTCATGAGCACGCGGTCGCCCTGCACGGCGACGCCGCGGTTGTTGCGCCCGCAGCAGATGATGATCTCGTCCGGCAGCTCGTGCTCGTAGCGCCAGTAGGGGCGGCCCGTCCCGGCGTCGACGGCGATGACGGTGCTGGGCGATTCGGTGATGTACATGACGCCGTCGACCACCAGCGGCGTCGTCTCGGCGCGGTCGAGCGCCTGGAGCTGGTAGACCCACGCAATCTCCAAGCCCGCGACGTTGCGCCGGTCGATCTCGTCGAGCCCGCTGTAGCGCTGGGCCTTGTAGTTGCCGGAGTACGTCAGCCAGTTGTGGGGCTCGGCCTCGGCGTTGACGAGCCGCTCCGCCGTGACCGGCGAGAACGCGGGGGCCTCGCCGGACTGCGCCGAGGCCGCCGGCGCGACGAGAAACGCGCCCGCGAAGAAGAGGAACAGATTCGCGGTCGAGGTCAGGTAGCGCGCGGGCATCGTCTTCATCTCCTGGGTGGCCGGCAGCGGCGCACGCCCTCCGAGGTGGGGCGCGGCGGGCATCAGCATAATCGAATCGTCCACCGCCGACCGGGTCCTCGCGGGCTGCGACCCGTGCACCCTCACTGCCTGCCCACGCGTGCAGGATCCTCGGCCGGGCCGCCGTTCGCCGGTGCGCACCCGCCGCTCGCCGATTCGCGCTGGTCCCCGGGGCCGCGGCGGCCTCAGGCTGGGGGGCGAACGATCACTCGCGAACGATCACTCTGGGAGGTGCACGTTGACTGATGAGATCCCCGGACACGCCCCTTCGAGCGCGAACCAGCTCCCGTCGCACGCAGCCGGTCCGCAGCGGAGACTCCGATCGCGCATCGCGCTCGGACCGCTCCTGCCGGGCCTGATCCTGCTGATTCTGGGCCTGGTGTTCCTGCTCGACAACCTCGACCTCGTGGAGAGCTGGGCCGTCCTGCGCTTCTGGCCGGTGATTCCGCTCGTCGCCGGTCTCAAGATGCTCGTCGACGCGCGCGACCGCGGGTCGGCGGTCAGCGGCACCCTGCTGGCCGCCGTGGGCGCCCTGCTGCTCCTGGACGCGCTGTATCTCATCGACGTCAACCTGTGGGACTTCTGGCCGCTCGCCCTGGTGGCCCTCGGCGCCCGCGTGCTGATGAACGTGCTGTCGGATCCGGAAGACGCCGCGGCCGTCTCCGACTCGGAGGAGTCGGCCTCGGCGTTCCTGGGCGCGATCGAGCGCCGGAACCGGTCGGCGGACTTCCGCGGCGGCTCGGCGTCGGCGTTCATGGGCGGCGTCAACCTCGATCTCCGGGAGGCGGACATCGCCGGCGAACGGGCCGTGATCCAGGTCTTCGCGATGATGGGCGGCCTGGAGATCAAGGTGCCGGAGGAATGGGCGGTCGAGGTGGGGGTGACCTCGATCATGGGCGGCGTCGAGGACAAGACGCGCGGCGCGGCCGTGACCCCGAAGCGCCTCGTGCTGAAGGGGACCGTGATCATGGGCGGGATCGAGATCCGCAACTGAGCGGCGCGAGGCCGACTCGGGCGGCGAGTCGGTCCGCCAGGGCGTCGACGGGATAGGAAGCAGGGAGACGGGACAAGCCGATCGACGGAGGAGACAGGTTCATGACGAGAGGACCATACGTCGGGCGGGGGCTCTTCGGTATCGTGGCGATCGTGGCGCTCGGCGTCGCGCTCGCCGAGACGGACGTCACGCGGGGTGCGGGGGGCGTGGAGTCGGCGACGATGCATGCCGGTCGCCTGGAGGCGATCGCCTTCATGGGCAGCTACGAGCATCGCGTGGTGACGGATGCGTTCCGCGGGGGGGAAGTGACGGCGTTCATGGGCCGCGTGGAGATCGACCTGCGGGATGCGGAGATGGAGGGCGAGACGGCCGTCCTCGAGATCCGTACCGTGATGGGGCGGGCCGAGGTTCGCGTGCCCGACCACTGGACCGTGGCTCCCGACCTGGGCCCGGGCCTGGGCGGCTCGTCCTCCATCCGCGCTTCCCGTCCGGAGGCGGACCCCGGGGCGCCCGTGCTGATACTGCGCGGGCCGATGGTGTTCGGCTCGGTGGAGGTCGGGAACTGACCCGTGCATCCCATCCTGGGGTCCGCCCGGCGGCGGACCCTCTACCTGGCGTCCTGGACGGTGATCGGGCTGCTCGTCGCCGTCGCCTGGTCGGCCGCGAACCCGGAGGCCGGCCTCCTCGTCGCCCTGGCGGTCGTCGTGCCGCCGTGCCTGGTCCAGGGCTTCGTTTGCCTGTCGGCCTGGTACGTCTGCCGAGCGGCGCCGCTCGGCGCCCGGTCGATGGTTCGGGCGCTCGCCATGCACTCGGGCGCCGGGGTGGTGGCGGCCGCCGTGTGGGTGACCGTCTGGGCGGGTTGGACCGGGGTGCTGGACGGCCTGCTTGCGCTCGGCGGCCTGCCGGCGTTCGGCGGAGCTTCGGGTGGCGCGTCCGGCGCGCAGATCGCCGCCGTCTTCGGGGCCGGGGTGCTGCTGTTCTGGCTCTCCAGCCTCCTGCACTATCTGCTCGCCGCCTTCGAGGAGTCGCGCGGGGCGGAGGCGCGCGAGCTCGGCCTGGAGGTGCTGGCCCGCGAGGCGGAGCTCCGGGCGCTGCGGGCCCAGATCGATCCGCACTTCCTCTTCAACGGGCTGCAGTCGATCAGCGCTCTGACGGCGACCGATCCCGACGGCGCCCGCCGGATGTGCCTGCTGCTGGCGGACTTCTTCCGCAGCAGCGTGCGGCTCGGAGCCGAGGACGACGTCCCACTGGACGAGGAGCTGGCGATGGTCCGCGCCTACCTGGAGATCGAGAAGGTGCGCTACGGGTCGCGCCTGGAGAGTGAAGTGACGCTGGAGCCCGGCTGCGGCGCGTGCCGGGTGCCGCCCCTCATTCTGCAGCCGCTGGTCGAGAACGCGGTGCGCCACGGCATCCGGCCGCTCGTCGAGGGCGGGACGGTGCGCGTGGCGGCGCGCTGCGACGCGTCGTCCGTCCGCCTGAGCGTTCGCAATCCGGTCGACCCCGATGCAGCGACTCCGAGCGGCACGGGGGTCGGGCTGGCCAACGTGGAGCGCCGCCTCGCCACCCGCTTCGGCCGCGAGGCGGTCGTCCGCCGGCGGCGCGAGGACGGCCGGTTCGAGGTGGAGCTGCGATTCCCGCGAATCGGCGCCGCGGCCCCAGCTCCCGGAACCGCCGCCATCGCCAGAGCGGCCGACACCGCCGGCGGCGGCGAAGCCGCGAGTGCCTCCGCCATCGCCAGAGCCGCCATCGCCAGAGCCGGCGGCGCCGCGAGAGTCGCTGGCGACCGCGGCGCCGCCGGCGACAGGCGGCAGGGCGGTGCCCGGTGACGGCTGGGGCGAAGCCGCCGATCCGGGCCGTCGTGGTCGACGACGAGGAGCTCTCGCGGGCCCTCGTGCGGGAGTATGCCGCCGGCCACGACGACGTCGAGATCGTGGCCGAGTGCGCCAACGGGTTCGAGGCGGTCCGGGCGGTCAACGACCTGAAGCCCGACCTGGTCTTCCTCGACATCCAGATGCCGAAGCTGGACGGGTTCGAGGTGCTGGAGCTCATCGGCCCGGAGGTCGGCGTCGTCTTCGTCACCGCGCACGACGCGCATGCCGTG
>JAPOWL010000336.1 GCA_026707615.1 Acidobacteriota bacterium
GCGGCGGATACGAGGCAGGGCGTCGAGCCGCTCGTCCCCGCCGCGCCGACTCCCTTGGCACCGAGCGGGTTGACGGGCGTCGGCGTCACGGTGCTCTCGAGCTCGAAGCGGGGGAAGTCGCTGGCCCGCGGGATGGCGTAGTCCATGAACGACCCGGTCAGCGGCTGGCCGTCGTCGGAGTAGGCCACTTCCTCGATCATCGCCTGCCCGATGCCCTGGGCGAGGCCCCCGTGGATCTGCCCCTCCACGATGAGCGGGTTGATCAGGTTCCCGGCGTCGTCCACCGCCACCATCCTCAACAGCCGGGGCTCGCCGGTGTCGCGATCGATCTCCAGCATCGCGATGTGGCAGCCGAACGGGTAGGTGTTGTTCGACGGTTCGAAGAACGCCTCCTCGCTCAGCCCCGGCTCGAGCCCCTCCGGGAGCTTGATCGGACGGTAGGCGTAGCCCGCCACCTCGGCGAACGACTTGGCCGACGACGGCGCTCCCTTGACGGCGATCATGCCGTTCTCGAATACCAGGTCGCCCTCGTGCGCCTCGAGGAGCGCGGCGGCGAACTTCGCCATCTTCGCCTTGACCCTGCCGCCGGCGAGGTGGAGGGCCGCCCCGCCGACCGCCTGCGAGCGGCTGCCGAACGTGCCGATGCCCTGCTTCACGACCCCGGTGTCGCCGTGGTGGATGCGCACGTGCTCCATGGGGATGCCGAGCTGGTCCGCGAGCATCTGGGCGAAGGTGGTCTCGTTGCCCTGGCCGTGCGGCGACGCTCCCGTCGTGGCGCTCACCCGGCCGTCGCGCTCCACCGTCACCTGCGAGTGCTCCCAGCCGCCCGTCGGAAGCCCCGACGACGGGCCGACGCCGCAGACCTCGACGTACATCGAGAGGCCCAGGCCGACCAGCCGGCCCTCGGCGCGGGCGGCGTCGCGCTCGGCCCTGAGCTGCTCCCAGCCTGCCTTCTCCAGCGCGCGGTCGAGGGCCTTCGCGTAGTCCCCCGAGTCGTAGACCGCGCCCGTCTGGGTCTTGAACGGGAACTGGTCCGGTCGAATGAAGTTGCGGCGGCGGACCTCGGCCGGGTCCATGCCCAGCTCCCGCGCCAGCAGGTCCATCGCCCGCTCCACGAAGTAGATCGCCTCCGGGCGCCCGGCGCCGCGGTAGGCGTCGGTCGGCGTCTTGTTGGTGAAGACCTCCGTGAGCGTGGCCCGGATGGCGGGGATGGCGTACACGTTGCTCGCCATCGTCATCGTCAGCGTGGGGATGGCCGCCGTGAGCAGCATGTTGTAGGCGCCGATGTCGGCCACCAGGCGCATCTTCAGGCCCAGCACCGTGCCGTCGCGGCGCGCCGCGAGATCGACGTAGGCGATGATGTCGCGCCCGTGGATGGTGCAGAGGAACGCCTCCGAACGGTCCTCCACCCACTTGAGCGGCAGGCCGAGGCGCTTGCTGAGCGCGGCCGCGACGTACTCCTCGCCGTAGATGTTGATCTTCGAGCCGAACCCGCCGCCCACCTCCGGCGCTATCGCCCGCACCTGGTCCTGCCCGAGGCCGGTGAGCGAGGCGATGAAGGTCCGCAGGATGTGCGGGTTCTGGGTCGACGACCAGATGGTCATCGCGTCCTTGCCCGGCTCGTAGTGGGCCACGACGCCCCGCGGCTCGATGGACGTCGGCGCGAGCCGGTGGTTGACCATCCGCTGCGAGACGACGACTTCGGCCTCGGCGAACGCCTGGTCGATCGCCGTGTCGTCGACACCCTTCGGACTCGCCCCCGTGCCGCTCGGGAGCGGCCCCACGGCGGCGTTGTTCGGAAAGTCCGCGTGGAGCACGGCCGGCTCTCCGGTCAGCGCCTTCTCCGGGTCGACCACCGCCGGCAGCGGGTCGTACTCGACGCTGACGGCGTCGGCCGCGTCGCGCGCCGCGTAGCGGTCGCGGGCGACGACGACGGCCACCGGCTCGCCCACGTAGCGAACCACGTCGGAGGCCACCGCCCGGTGATCCGGGGACGGGAACGGCGTACCGATCGGCATCGGGCCGAGGAACTCGGCGATCTGCGCGCCGGTGAAGACGGCCTCGACACCGTCCATCGCTTCCGCCGCGCCGGTGTCGACGGAGCGGATCCGCCCGTGCGCGACGTCGCTCCGCTTGAAGGCCAGGTGCTGCATGCCGGCGATCTTCACGTCGTCGACGTAGGTGCCGCGGCCCTGGATGAGCCGCGGGTCCTCGCGACGCTTCACGCGCTGGCCGACGAGCTTCGGGAGGACCGGAGACGCCGCCATCGCCTAGCTCCCCTCGCCGCTCGCCGCGGCGTGCTGGATCGCGTTGACGATGTGCTGGTAGCCGGTGCAGCGGCAGAGGTTGCCGTCGAGGCCCTCGCGGATCTGCCGCTCGGTCGGAGCGGGGTTGTCGCGGAGGAGCGTCACCGCGGACATGATCATTCCGGGGGTGCAGTAGCCGCACTGCAGCCCGTGCTCCTCCCAGAAACCCTCCTGCAGGGGATGCAGCCGGTCGCCGTCGGCGAGGCCCTCGATGGTCATCACCTCGGCGCCATCGGCCTGGACCGCGAAGATGGTGCACGACTTGGCGCTCCGCCCGTCCACCAGCACCGTGCACGCGCCGCACTGGCTGGTGTCGCAGCCGACGTGGGCGCCGGTCAGGTTCAGGTTTTCGCGCAGGAAATGGACCAGCAGCAGGCGCGGCTCCACGTCCGCGGTCCGCTTCCGTCCATTGACGGTGATCGAGACTCGGGCCATCGCTCTCCCCCTCCCGGTTGGCGCGCATAGCCTACCGGGGCGGGCTGGCGGGCGACAAGGGGCCGGAGCCGCCCCCCGTCCTTCGGGGGCGGGGAGCCGGGGAAGCGGACGGATGCCCCCGGGGGCGGCCGGACGGGAGGGCCCCGGCGAATGCCCGCCCCCGACGGACCCGCCGGCCGTCTCGGGTGCGAGCTCCCGATCCGCTCGGCACTTCGAAGACGGCGATCGGGTTTCAGGCGGGGCATGTCGACCAGGAGGCCGCGCGTCACGAGGCCGTCCTTCCGGCGCCCAGCCCGTCGTAGACGAACGCCCCGCGGATGGCGGCGCGGTCGGTTGCATCGACCCCGGCCGCACGCAGCACCGGCAGCCAGTGCGCGCGGACCGTCGAGACGATGCGGTCGAAGACGCCGGCGGCGTCATCGTTGCGGAGCAGGAACCGCCCGCAGCCGCTCAACAGGTTGTCCCTGGTGGCGTGGCGGCCGAAACGACCGCAGGTCATCGCGAGGTCGCGACGTTCGCGCGAGATCGCCGGCGACGGCGTCAGGTCGTACGCCGGACTCAGACGCCAGTGGCGGTCGACGGCGATCATCGCGTGGTTCCGGGGATGATCGTCGAGATTCGAGACGGCCGCGTTGAAGCACATGCGGCCGAACAGCTCGCGCAGATCGGCCCGCGGATCAGCGCTCGAGCGTCGGATCTCGTCGGCCAGGGCGAGATACGACCAGTCCCGCCGGTCGCCGACGCCGTCGCCCGCGCGGAGCAGGGTGAGCGCGCTGACCATGCGGTGTCGGCGCCAGCCGTCCTCCGCGCGGTCACGGTCGAAGCGGCGCACGAGCAGCACGTCCCGTCCGGAGACCGTCTCGCAGCGACTGTCGGCGGCATCGAGGCCTGCAGCCCGGGCGAGGGCGAGCATGCCGTGCTCGACGCGCGGGTGATTCCAGCGGTCGTTCCGGCCACCGAACTTGGCGATCCAGAGAATCCCGTCGTCCTCGACGACCGCCTTCGGCCGGGCGCCGCCAAGCGACGTACCCGGGAACAGGAGCTCTTCGACCTGCCGTCCGGCCGGTCCGGCGCGCTCGGGGCGGCCGTCGACGATGGCGTCGGCCGCCCGGCGCAACCGGTCGAGATCCGACGCGCGCGCCAACCGCCGGATGGGCGCGGGGGGTTCGACCCGCACCCCGAATCCCAGTGCGCCGGCGCGGTCGTCCGGCCCCTCGAGCAGGTAGTCGAACTCGTCGCTCTCGGTCACGCCCGCGCGGCGGTCGATCACGAGCCGCCCCCAGGCGTCCGGCATCGCATCGCGGATCGCCCCGAAGAACCCGCCCAGGCGCGCCGTCTCGTGGACGCGGTCGGACAGCCGCAACTCGACCGGGTCGAGCTCGACCGCGTCCGGCCGCTCACGGTAGCGGCGGCCGTACACGAACGCATCGGCAGCATCGCCGGTCGGGCCCGTCGACACGCGGAACCGTCCCGCGGTCGCGAACGACGTGGCGCCGGGCAACACGATGTAGACGAAGCACTCCCGTTCAGAAGTCATCCGCGAGACGTTGCGGGCGCCGGGCGCGCCCCGGCATTCGGGCACGCTCGAGCGCCTTCCCCTCGTCGTCGCGGTCCGGGTCGCCCACCTCCTGCATCCGGGAAAGCAGACCCAGCGCCCAGAGCGCACCCAGGTGGGCTGCGACACCGGTGGTCGCCTTGCCCTTCTCGACGTCGGCGATCACGAAGCGCGACACCCCCACCCGCTGCCCCAGCTCTTCCTGTGTCAGCCTGCGCCGCAGCCGCGCGATGCGAACGTTGCGCCCCAGCCGTTCCAGCGCGTCCTGCACGGCGGCAGGCGGCGATTCGGCGATCCGGGTGCGGCTCGGCATGTTAGGTAAAGATATTGCACAAAGAGGATCTGTACACCTTGAAGAACACGACCCGCAGACGAGGAAACTCCGGGCGGCGTTGCACGAACTGCGCGACAACCTGGAGCGGACCGCCTGCGGCGGGTTCGCGGGCGGGTCTCCCCAAGCTCGCTCAGCGGGCGGCGGGCCAAGCCAACGGCGAACCGGTCGGCGACCCCTCGGGAGCCGGGCGGCGGAGGGCCGACGGGGCCGGCGCGTCGATCCTCGGACCGACGCGCCGATAGCGACCGGAATCGCCGCCCCAGCGCCGGCGGGAGCCCGGCGGTGATTCCCGGGAGGGCTACGTCAGCGCAGGGGATCGCGGTTCGCGTCGAACGCCGAGCCGCAGCCGGCCGTGCACAGGGTCGCCGGGTCGGGGCCCTCGCCGGCCGCGAACTCGCGCTCCTCGGCGCGCGCGCCCGCGAGCAGCGCCGGCATCCCGTAGTTGCCCTCGTGGCAGCGCGGTTCCTTGTAGATGCGGTTGGCTTCGTTGCTCTGCAGGCTCAACTCGAGCTGCACCGTCCAGGGCCGCGTCCACGTCGTCGGATCGTCCATCGTGACGACGTACTCCAGCGTCTCGGCGTCGCGGCGCGTCCAGCGCTCGACGAGGTGCAGGTTCTCGCGGGAACCCTGGTAGTCCGTCTTGGCGCTGAAGTTGGTGACGTCGACGACCAGCGTGTCGCCCTCCCACCGGCCGCGCGAGTCGCCCCACCACTGGCGGATGTGCGGGGGCAGATGCGGCCGGTCGGTGATCGGTATGACCCGCTGCCAACCCTGGCCCTGGCCGGTGTCGTAGAAGACCGACACGGTCTCCGGCGACTGCACGATCTGCAGGAAGTAACCCGCGATGCCCCCGAAGTCGGGCAGGCGGGCCGACATGCACCGCTCCCCCAGGCCCCGGTCCTCCGGATTGTCCGAACGGTTGAAGGAACCGGTCGGGTAGGACGGGGGTGGTTCGTTCCGGCGCGGGGACACCGGTCCGTACTGCCCGCCGGCACACCCACCCAGCCCGTTGCGGCAGACGTCGGTCGGCTGCAGCAGCGCGAGCTGATACTCGCGGAAGGCCTGGCGCCGCGCCTGCACCTCCGCGGTGACGGGAGGAATCCGCCCGTCCGGCGGATCGACGATCAGCGACGTCCGGGTGCCGGTCTGCTTGTGCGTGAAGAATATCGCCCGGTTGTAGGCTCCCCCGACGTCCTGCTCGCTCCCCCGCTCGTCTCGTGGATCCTGGGCCAGCAGCGCCGACCGCTCCCGATCGAGCTCCGCCCGCTCCTCCTCGGTGAACTCGGTCTGGCCCGCGAACCGGGCCGGACGCTGGAGGGGAACGGCGGTCTCCGTGGTCCAGATGCCCTGCAGGTCGGGCTCCCCCCAGGGGGTCCGCGCCGCCGCGGCCGGCTCCGGCACCTGGGCCTGCCCCGCAGCCGGTGCGGACCCCAGGAGCACAGTGGCCGCCACCGCGAGCGCCGCCGCACGGATCGTCGCGACCAGTCGTCTGCTCATGTCGAACCTCGTGCAGCCCTAAGGCTGGCGCCGCAACGGGTTGATCTCGTCCCCCTGCTCCGCGAACCCCGCGGCGAACCCGCCGCAGCCCGCCGTGCACAGGGTCGCGGGGTCGGGCCCCTCGCCGGCCGCGAACTCCTGCTCCTCGACGCGCGCGCCCGCGAGCAGCGCCGGCAGCCCGTAGTTGCCCTCGTGGCAGCGCGGCTCCTTGTAGATCCGGTTGGCCTCGTTGTTCTGCAGGCTGAACTCCATCGCCACCGTCCACGGCCGCGTCCACGTCGTCGGGTCGCTCATCGTGGCGACGTAGTCCAGCGTGCCGGCGTCGCGGCGCGTCCAGCGCTCGACGAGGTGCAGGTTCTCGCGCGAGCCCTGGTAGTCGGTCTTGGGGCTGAAGTTCGTCACGTCGACGACCAGCGTGTCGCCTTCCCAGCGGCCGCGCGAGTCGCCCCACCACTGGCGGATGTGCG
>JAPOWL010000185.1 GCA_026707615.1 Acidobacteriota bacterium
CTGCCTGCCGGCCGGCCTGCCGGCCGGCCGCGAGGTGCGCTCCCGCCGGGCCGGGCGGCGCGTGGAAGAGGGTGAACCCCGGTTCCTCCGAGCGCCCCGCCCCGGACGCCGAACCGTCCATTCCTCCCGGCACGACGGGAGCGCGAAGCCAGCCGAGCGCGGTCCGGGAGCCAGGCCCCTTCCCGCTTCCCGCCATCAGCAGATCGCGGTGCAGCTCGACGAACGCGGCGCGGGCCCGCTGCTGCATCTCGGCGGCCTGCGGCTGGGCGGCCACCGCCCCCTGGGCCGGGTCGAGCAGGCTGAAGACGGCGCCCAGCAACACAACGACGATGGCCATGGACACGACGGACTCGAGCAGCATCGCCCCGACCTCCTGCACGGCGGATTCGCGACCCGGATTCTCCCTTCACGCCGGTCAGGGCGCGCGCGCACGCAGCGTGGCGATCCAGAGCACGCCGGGGTCGTGCGGCCGGACGGCGCGGGGAGGCTCCGCGGACGAGACCCGGCGGTCGATGACCGCCACCTGCAGTACCAGCAGGTCCTGATTGGACTCGTGCGTCGCCACGGCCCACCGGCGTACGTAGACCGTGCCGGGCTGCGGCTCGGCGCCGGTGCCGATCCAGGCGCCGCTGGCGTCGAGGTAGTCCACGTAGCCCGGGAGGGCGGCTTCCATGGCCCCCGCGGGCGAGGGGCGGAGACCGACTCCGCCCCCCCTCGACCCCGGCTGCGCGAGATCGGTCGTCGTGTCGGTCACCCGCGCCCCCGTGCGGGAGTCGAAGCTCCACTCGAGCGAGCGGAGTTCCTCCAGCTTCTGCGTCGCGGCGAACGTCGCGACGGAGTCGGCGGCGCCGATCCGGACAGCGCGGCTCGCGACCACCACGACTCGCGCCAGCCCGGCCGCGAGACCCGCGAGCAGGGCGACCGCGACGAGCGTCTCGATCAGCGTGAACCCATCGGATGAGCGGTTCCTCACGACCACCCTGCCAAGCAAGAACCGAGCCGCGCTCACCGGGCCCCTGGGGCGGGAACCCGTCGCCGGAGGGTGGCACGAACCGCGACGTCCCGACCGCGGCAGGATGGCAGGGCCCGCGCTGCCGGCCCCGCGGGCAGGGGCGGTCCCGGCCGTTGCCGTGGGCGCCGGCTGCGTTGCGGGGATCAGCAGAACGTCGCGTACCAGGCGATCAGCTCGTCGCCCACGAGCGTGGACGCGAAAGCCGCAACGGCCAGGAACGACCCCAGGGGCAGCGGGTAGCGGCCGTCCCCGCGCCCGGTCGCGAGCACCGCGAGCCCGACCAGCGAGCCGAGGACGGAGGCCGCAAGCAGCGTCAGGAGGGCGGCCTGCCAGCCGAGCCACGCACCGATCATCGCCAGCATCTTCACGTCGCCCATCCCGAGGCCCTCGACGCCGCGGAGACGACGGTAGAGAAGGGCGATCGCGAGCGGGACACCGGCGCCGACCGCCGTGCCGGCCAGCGCGGCGACCGGACCGGGCTCGAGGCCCACGCTCAGGGCGAGCCCGAGCGCCGTCCCCGGGAGCGTGATGGTGTTGGGCAGGATGCGGTGGTGCAGGTCGATGAGCCCGAGGACGAGCAGCGCCGACGTGAAGGCCAGGCGCGCCGGAAGGAGCGGCTGCCAGCCGAGCTCGCCGTACTGGAGGAGGAACAGGGCCGGGGTGGCGAGCTCGACGAGCGGATAGAGCGGCGAGATGGGCGCCCCGCATTCCCGGCAGCGCCCCCGCCGGCGCAGGTAGCCCACGAGCGGAACGTTGTCGGACCACCGGATCGGCCGCGCGCACGCCGGGCAGCGCGAGCCGGGCGTGACGACGGACTCGCCCCTCGGCAGCCGGTGCACGCACACCGTGACGAAGCTACCGACGGCCAGACCGAGCGCGACGATGAGGGCGCTGGGCATCGGTGCGAACCGCCAGGTCGGGCGGGAGTCCGCGCCGTTCTGCGACGCAGACTCCTAGGAGCTTGCGCCGCAGAACGCAACGCAGTGGAGTTCCACGGCGTGAGTTCCTGGGACGGTGGGGGCTGGGGCCGACCCGGAGCATGCGACGGGTTGGCGGCGCTAGCGCACCGCGGAAGGAGCGTCGACCGCTTCGCCGCCGCGAGATTCCTCCGTCGCCGACGGCGCGGACAGGCTCGACGCGCGGGCGAGCTCGTAGGCCAGGGCGGCGTCGAAGAACCGAGGGGCGAGCCCGCCGCGCAGCAGAACCCCGTTGATGATGTAGGTGGGCGTCGCCTGCACGGGAAGCGCCGCGCCGATTGCGATGTCGCGCTTCACCTGCTCGATCTCGGCCGCGTAGCGCGCGTCGAATCGCGCCGCGTCCACACCGGAGATGTCCTCGAGGGCCTCGAGGATCGCATCCCGCTCCAGTCCGGACTGGTTCGCGTACAGCCACGCGGCCATCCGCTCGCTCGCCTCGGGGCTCACCGCCGCGGCCAGGCGCACCGCGACCGCCGCCTCGCAGGCGGAGTCGTGCTGGCCGTTGGGCGTCTCGTCGTTGCACGCCGGATCGAGCGGGAAGTCCAGCGTGACCTGCGCGACCCGTCCCGGATGACTCGACGCGTACTTGGCGAATATCGGCGCGTAGATCCGCTCCGTGTTGGCGCAGGCCGGACACTGGTAGTCGTTGAACTTCACGACGACCACCGCCGCGCCGGGGGGCGGCGCCGAGGCCGGCAGGGCGAGGTCGATGCGCGGCTGTGACTCCCAGAAGCGTTCGAACTCGCTCTGCTGGTCGACGGGAGTCGCCGCCGCCCCGGTCTCGCCGCCCATGGCCGCGGCCGCGATCTCCGGGACGCGGTCCGCGCGAGCGAACCAGACCGCCCCCGCCGCCGTCGCCGCGGCATACGCCAGCACCAGCGCGAGACCGACCGGGCGCCGCACCAGGTGGCCGATGTCGGCCGCGGCGGCGACGGGAAGCCGGGACACGGGCGTGGCCGATGCGGACCCCGCGAGGAGGAAGATCCCGACGACCGCGACGTAGACCACGAGGCAGAGCAGGCAGACGGTCTGGAGGACGAAGAACGAGGCGTACGCCATGTACATGGCGACGGCCAGTCCTGTCGTCGACCAGACCAGCAGGTAGCCGTCGACGTTGTCGCGCGAGGCGGCGGGTCCGCGGGCGCTCGCGAACGCAAGCAGCAGGACGCCGGCGAACCAGACGACGCCGCCGAGCGCGACCGGTACACCGGCGACGCTCCCGTAGCGGCTCTGGTAGACCTGCGAGCAGCTCACCCGGGCGTTGACGTCGCAGAAGCTGACGTACGCGGGGTCGCTGACCATCCGCGCATGGACGTAGGTCGAGGCGGCGGCCGCCCCCAGACCGGCGAGGGCAAGGACCGCCATCCAGCGTCGGGATCGGCTACTCATGCTTCCTCTCTCCCACCCCTCCCGCGCCCCGACGGGCACCGGCAGCTTCGCTGGCGCGTGAGTCCTGCCATCGGCTCCGCCAACGCCGCGGAACCGGCGACGCAAGAGTCCTTCGCGCGCAGACCCCCGACGCGCCCGCCACGGCCGGCGTCGGTCGTTCGAGCGGCGCGCTCGCCGGTGGGCGTCACTGTATCGGCTCGGCGCCCTCGGGGGCCCCGCGCTGCGTCACCGGGACCGGCGTGCCGCTGATGAAGTAGATGGTGCCGCCCTGGTTCGTGCCGAAGTGGCGCACCCCGCCTCCGTCCTGCGGCTCTCCGCCGACGAAGTAGCTCGTGACCAGTCCGCCCGCCTCGACCCCGTTGCAGGAAGCCGGAGCGCCGGTCGCCGCCGCTCCGCCGGTCAGCGTAATGGTATACGCGCTCTTGAACGAGGGATCCGTGTTGAGATCGGTGCCGATGAAGCCGTCGCCGCCATCGGGGGGGGGCGTGCCCAGGACGGACAGGCTGGGAGCGTAGAACCCGTTCCCGCAGCTTGCGGCGAAGATTGACTGTGCGGCGTGCACGGCGCGGAGCGACGCGATTGCCGACGCCTCGTTGCCGGCCATGCGGGCGCGCAGCAGCCCCGGCGCCGCGACCGAGGCGATGACGCCGATGATCGCAACGACGATCAACAGCTCGATCAGCGTGAATCCCTGGTTCCCCTTGCCTTCGTGCATGTCTCCTCCCGTTTCGCGCGTGTCGGCGCCGGACCCTCCGCGCCGATTCAGACGGCCAGTCTGCCGATCAGATCGAAGATGGGCAGGTACATGGCCACGACGATGGCTCCGACCACAAGGCCCAGCAGGGCGATCAGGATCGGCTCGAGCAGCGTCATCAGTCCCGCGACTGCTGCATCGACGTCCTCCTCGCAGATGGCGGCCACCTTCGCCAGCATGGCGTCGAGCGTGCCGGTCGTCTCTCCCACGTCGATCATATGCACGACCGTGGCCGGAAACACGCCGGTGGCGCGCATGGGGCCGGACATCGACTCGCCGCGCTCCACCGCGGCCCGCGTGCTCAGGACGGCCTCCTCGATCACCGCGTTGCCGGCCGTCCCCGCGGTGATGGCCAGGCCTTCGAGAATCGGCACTCCCGAGCCGAACAGCGCCGACAGGGTGCGGCAGATCCGCGCCACCGCGATCTTGCGCAGGATCGCCCCCACCACCGGCAGGCGGAGCAGAGCGGCATCGCATGCGCGCCGCCCTCGCTCGGTCCTGCGGAACCATCGAAGACCCACCGCGCCGCCGACGAGCGCCGCCACGACCGCCGGGAAGAGCACGACGAGCGAGTCGCTGGCCGCGATGACCGCCCGGGTAGGCCAGGGCAGCGTAGCGCCCATGCCCTCGAACAGCGCGGCGAAGGTCGGAATCACCGTCCAGAGGATCACCCCGACGGCGGCTGCCGCGATCGCCACCACGGCGGCCGGATACGCGAGGGCGGATCGCACCTGCCCGCGCAGCTTCACGGTGGTCTCTATGCACGACGCGAGCCGCTGGAGGATTGCGTCCAGAATGCCGCCGGATTCGCCCGCGGCGACCAGGTTGGTGTAGAGGCCGTCGAAGGCGGCGGGGTGGCGGCGCATGGCGTCGGCCAGACCGGAACCTCCCTCCAGCTCCGCTCGGACGGCGCGGATCGCCGACGCGAGGCGCGCGTGGCTCTCCTGCTCCCCGAGCACCGCGAGACACTGGACCAGGGGGACGCCGGCATCCACCATCGTCGCGAACTGACGGGTGAAGACGGCGAGGCTGCGGCCGGGCACCCGCTCCCGTCGCCAGGCCGGCAGGCGGAACGGCCGGCCGCGCCGTGCGGCCTGCGGGGGGTGCGCCGCGCCGCCCCCACCGGAACCGCGTACCGACCTCCGTCGCTGCGCCCGGACGGGCGGCCTCAGCCGGGCTCCGAGCGTCCCGGTCACGCCGTCCCTCCCGCGCCGGAGCGCCAGCGGGCGGGCCCGCGGCTCGAGTTCCGCCGACCGTCGTCCCGGCCGAGGAGCTGGCGCACCTCGTCGGGATGCGGCGATCGCGCCAACGCGTCTTCCAGCGCGATGTGTCCTCCGGCATGCAGGCGCGCCAGGGCCTGGCTCATGGTCTGCATGCCGAGCCGATCCTGGCCGGCCTGCATCGCGGAGTACACCTGGTGCAGCTTGTCTTCCCGAATCAGGTTGCGGATCGCGAAGGTCGGCGTCATGACCTCGGCCGCGCAGAGGCGGCCGGGTCCCGCGGCCCGCGGCACGAGCGTCTGGCAGACGACGCCGGCCAGCACCAGGGAGAGCTGCGTTCGCACCTGGGCCTGCCGATGCGGCGGGAATACGTCGATGATGCGGGTGACGGTCTGCACGGCGGAGCTCGTATGCAGCGTCGCCAGCGTGAGGTGGCCCGTCTCCGCGATGCGCAGGGCGGCCTCGACCGTCTCCAGGTCGCGCATCTCGCCGATCAGCACGACGTCGGGGTCCTCGCGCAGCGCGGCCCGCAGGGCCGTCGCGAAGCTGCGGGTGTCCGCCTGCACCTCCCGCTGGTTGACCAGGCAGCGGCGGTGCGGGTGCACGTACTCGATGGGATCCTCGATCGTCAGGATGTGTGCCCGGCGCTCGCGGTTGACGCGGTCGACCAGCGCGGCGAGCGTGGTGCTCTTCCCGCTTCCGGTAGCTCCGGTCACCAGCACGAGACCCTGCGGCAGGCGCGCGAAGCCGGCGACGGCCGGAGGCAGGTCGAGCCGCTCCAGATCCGGAATGTCACCGGGAATCAGCCGGTAGGCCGCCGCCACCGCGCCCCGCTGTCGAAACACGTTGCAGCGCACCCGCCCCACCCCGGGAACGTCGAGCCCGGCGTCGAGCTCCATTCCGGATTCGAAGCGCTCGCGCTGGTCGTCGGTCAGCAGGCTGTACACGAGATCGCGGACCCGCGCCTCCGAGAGCGGCTCGAGGCCCTCCTGGCATTCGAGCTCGCCGTCGATCCGCACGTGCGGAGGCGCGTGGGGAGAGAGGTGCAGGTCCGAGCCGCCGCTCCCGGCGACCCGTGCGAGGAGATCCGGCAGGGTCATGGCCATCGGGTCGCCCCTAGCCCACCATGCGTCGCCGCGACCGCAAGGTCGCGCTGCGGCCTCCGCCTGGTGCCCGACCACAAGCGGATGAAGCACCGCGGCGTCGTATGCGACAAGTGCGGCGTCGAGGTCA
>JAPOWL010000116.1 GCA_026707615.1 Acidobacteriota bacterium
GCAGGCCAGTACGGGCAGCGTCACGACATCCTTCCCTCGAGAGAAGAACGACGCCGCGTCGCAGGAGTTGCCCGGCAAGTGAGCATAGTGCCCGCCGAGCCGGTCGAGTGCTGGCGGATTCCTGAAGAGTTTCTTAAGTCGGGGTGCCGGGAGTCCGCGCCGTAGCACGGCGCGGACTCCTGCAGGGTTGGTTGGGCACCAGGCGGAGGCCGCAGCGCGACCTTGCGGTCGCGGCGACGAATGGTGGGCTGGGTCGCTTCATGCGCCGGCGCCGTCGAGCACGGATGCCGGACCTTGGAGGACCGCGATGTGGCCGCAGCGCTGCTGCAGTCGGGGCACCTCCTGCGGTCCTTGGCTGTCCACCGCAGGGTTGACGACCAGCGGGCGGATGGCGTGTCGCACGTCAGTCGACGACGGCCAGCGCCATCAGGCCGGCGTCGTCCCGCGTGCCGTAGGCGAGGACGATGTGCTGCCGGCCGTCGACGAGGAACGTCATCGGCGTCCCGGTCGGCGGCCGGTCGAGCTCCACCGAGTGGACGATGGCGCCGGTGGCCTTGTCGTAGGCGTTCAGCACGGGCGGCGGCTCGCCTGCGGGGCGTTCCGTGGTGGAGCCGCCGAAGTCGAGGTCGGGCGCCTCCGTGCCCCGCAGGCCGAGGAAGAGCAGGGTCCGGGTCAGCAGCGGTCCGGTGTAGGAGCCGCCGCCGAGGGGGCCGGGGTCGGGGAGGCCGAGGTCCACCACCCGCTGGCGCGGCCCGTCTCCGAGCGGCACCATCCACTCCCGCGTCCCCGCGTTCAGGTTGAAGGCGCTGAGCCGCGAGTAGGGCCCCTGGAACAGCGGGAGCCCCTGGGGGCCGCGCAGTCTCAGTCCCCCTCCGCGCACGTACCGGAAGTCCGATCGGCTCGGATCCGGCTCGATGAGGGCGATGGCGTGCGGGCGCGTATGGGACGGGATGTACAGCCAGCCCGTCACCGGATCGACCGCGGCGCGCGGCGAGTTGGCGCCGCCGCCCGCCCCGGGCATCAGGATCGTGCCCCGCGTCTCGTCCGTGACGAGGGTGGGCGGCTCGTAGATCGGTCCGTAGACGAAGCCGTTCAGGATGTCGATCGCCTCGGCCCGGAGGGCGGGGGAGAAGTCGATGAGGTCGTCTATCGTCACCCCCTGCCGATCGAACGCGGGCGGCCTGGTCGGATGCGGCTGGGTCGGCGCGTACCATTCGCCGGGCACGTTCCCCGGCGGAACCGGGCGCTCCTCGATGGGCCAGACCGGCTCGCCCGTCACGCGGTCGAAGACGTAGGTGTAGGCCTGCTTCGTGACGACCGCCACCGCCTTGATCGGGCGTCCCTCGACCACCAGGTCGACGAGCAGGGGGGCCGCGGTGGCGTCGTAGTCCCAGAGCCCGTGGTGCACGAACTGGAAGTGCCACACCCGCTCGCCGGTGCGCGCGTCGAGACAGACGATGCTCTCGGCGAACAGGTTGTCGCCGGGGCGGTGGCCGCCGTACCAGTCGTTGGTGGGTGTGCCGGTCGGGACGTAGACGTAGCCCAGCTCGGGGTCGGCGCTCAGCAGGCCCCACGCGTTGGCGGCCCCGGTGTCGCGCCAGGATCCGTCCTGCCACGTCTCGTTGCCGAACTCGCCCGGCTGCGGGATCGTGTGGAACTCCCAGAGCTCCTCGCCGGTGCGCACGTCGAAGCCCCGCACGTCGCCGGGGGGCGCGAGCTGATAGCGCGGTCCGTCGAAGACCACCGAGCCGACGACGACGACGTCGCCGACCACGATCGGGGCCGACATCAACTGGTACTCGCGCCGCGGACTCGGTCGCCGCAGGCCCTGGGTGGCATCGATCGCGCCGTCGGCCCCGAAGTCGGCGACCGGCCGGCCGGTGGCGGCGTCGAGCGCGTAGAGGTACGCGTTGCCGGTCGGCAGGAAGACGCGCGCGTCGTCGCCGTCCGACCAGTAGGCGACGCCGCGCGAGTTGAAGCCCGTGTTGGCCGGCGGGTCTCCCTCCCAGGTGCCGGGGTCGAACACCCACAACGTCTCGCCGGTGGCGGCGTCGATTGCGGCCGCCTGGCTCATCGACGTCTTGATGTAGAGCACCCCGTCGACCAGGATCGGCGTCGCCTTGAACGCCCACGGCAGCATCGGGAGGTCCCTGCGATGGGTGCGGACGATCTCGTTGTCGGGAGAGTCCCAGCGCCAGACCGGCCGCAGCCGCGTGACGCTCTCGCCGTCGATCTGGTCGAGCGGCGAGTACTTGGTGCTGCCGGGGTCGCCGCCGTAGGTCGGCCACGCCGCAGCGGTCGCTCCCCCCTGTGCGGAGGCAGGGGCTGCCCACGGGGGGAAGAGGGCGCCGGCGGCGAGAGCCAGCAGGATCGGGACGGACAGAGCGCGATCTCGCATGATGGCACCCCCGTGCTTCGCGGCAAGACTGACGGCCGCCGCCCGGTGCGACCCTGCGATTCTAGCCCGCCATCGTCGGCTGGCGGCGTCGTCGCCGTTCTGCGGCGCGGACTCCTGGCCGCGAGCGACCGAAGGAGCCTCTCGCGTGCGGCTCAGAACCGCACGCGGACGCCGGCGAACGCGCTGCGGGGCGGGCCGGGGCCTATGAAGCGGGGGTCTCGGGCGTCGGGCACCTCGCGCAGGTGGACTTCCAGTTCCGCCAGCACGCCGGCGGTGGCGTAGCGCGCGTCGAACAGGTTCTCGATGCGGGCGAAGAGCTCGACGCCGGCGTCGAAGCGGTAGGCCGTCCGGAAGTTGACGATGCCGTAGCCGTCCAGCTCCGCCTGGTCGTTCCCCTCATCCCCGACGAAGACGCGGCTCGAGGCCGCGATCGTCTCCAGCGCCACGTCCCACGCACGGGTGATTCCCTGCCGGATCCCCGCCTTGAAGCTGTGGCGGGGGATGCCGGGCAGCCGGTCGCCCGGCTCCACCAGGATCGAGCCGTCCTCGGTGGCGGCGTCGTTCACCTCGTCGCTCCCGGGCAGCTCCAGCGGCGACTCGAAGGTCGCCTCGACGAGTCCGTAGCTGGCGTACCAGCCGAAGCGCGCGATGCGCCCGTTCAGCTCGACCTCTGCGCCGAGGCGCGACGTGTCGCCCGCGTTCTGGAAGTACCCCGTCCCGATCAGCTCGGGCGATGCGATGAAGAGGATGTCGTCGGCGATGCGGGTGCGGAACGCGGCGGCCGACCAGGAGACGTGCCGCGACCCGCCGCCGGCCGTCCAGCGGCCGCGCAGACCGGCCTCCACGGAGCGGGCCACCGCCTGCTCGAGCGGCGGATCGGAAATGAACGCGTTGGGGACCCGGCACGGCTCGTCGGGGTCCGCGCAGCTCAGCTCGGCCGCGGTCGGGGCGCGGTTCGACTCCGAGTAGCGGGCGAAGACCGAGACGGTGTCGCTTGCGCGAAAGACGGCGCCGGCGGACGGGTTGAAGCGCGAGAAGGAGTGCCTGCCGTCCAGCGAGCTCCCGAGGTGATCGTCGATGTCGATCCCCACGCTGTTGAAGCGACCGGAGGCGATGACGTCGAAGCGGTCCGTGACCGGGAACGTCTCGTGGAGGAACAGCCCGAGGTTGTGCGAGCCGGTGGCCAGGTCCGTGTTGAAGAGATCGTCGCCCCCGAGGCCGTAGATGCCGGCGTAGAGGCCGGACCCCGCGACGCCGCGCTCCGGCGTCAGGCGCCCCACCTCGCTGCTCGAGGTGAAGTCGACGTCGGCGCCGTCGGCGAAGGCCCCGATCACGAGGACGTTCTCGCGCTCACCGACCGGAATGCGCGCGGTCGCCTGCACCGTGCCGCCGTACCCGCGCGCCAGCGTCCGCGTTCGGTTGTAGGCGCCGTCGCCGCCCGCCTCCGCGGTGATGAACTCGCCCGTGCGCGGGTCGACCAGCGGCGCTGCAGCCTCGTCGTCGTCATCGTCGCCGTGGTCGTCATCGTCGCCGTTGTGATCGTCGTCGTCGCCGTGGTCGTGGTCGTCGTCGTCGTCGTCGCCGTGGTCATGGTCGTCGTCGTCGCCGTGGTCATCGTCGTCGTCGCCATGGTCATCGTCGCCGTCGTCGTCGTGGTCGTGATCGTCGTCGTCGTGGTCGTGATCGTCGTCGTCGTGGTCGTGATCGTCGTCGTCCCCGAAGTCGTCGTCATCGTCGTCATCGCCGGCGCACAGGGTGTTCATCGGGGCGCCGGGCGGGAGGAGGTCGTCGTCGCAGAGGTCGAACTCGGCCTCGTCGCCGTTCAGGGTGGCGCGGTCGAGGTCGCGGTAGTAGCCGGTCACCTGCACGGACCAGACGTCCGTCGCCGCGATGCTGGCCCGGCCCTGCACGAACGCGAGCCGGTTCTCGGTGACGTCCGGGAACGTGAAGATCCCGCTGCGGTCGACGTCGAGCAGCTCGATCGGAGCCGCGGCGTTGCCGGTCAGGTCGGTGTCCGCGTAGGTGAGGCTGATCCCCGCGTCGACGCTCCGCCCCTGGTACGCGACGTCGGCGAAGGCCTGGGTCACGCGCGACGGGGACTCGTCCCGCCAGCCGTCCTCGGCGAAGTGGGACGCGCCGGCGTAGAACGCCCACGCCCCGTTGTTCGCCCCGTACTCGGCGACGGCCTGCGTGCGTCCGAAGGCGCCGCCGGAGAACTCGCCGCGGAAGCCGGTGTGGGTGAAGCCGTCCTTGAGCTGGAGGGCGAGCGCGCCGCCCATCGCGTTCAGGCCGTACGCGGGATCCGCGCCGGCGCTCAACTGCGCCTGCTCGATCGCGAATTGCGGCAGCAGATCGAACTGGACCGTGTCGCCGAACGGCTCGTTGACGCGGACGCCGTTCTGATAGACCGCGATCCCCTGCGGCAGCCCGAGGAGCGGCGAGGCGGTGAAGCCCCGGAAGCGCAGCGTCGGCTGGAAGAGGTTGGTGGTGGAGCCCTCCAGCGTGACCGCGCCGAGGCGTTCGTGCAGGGCGTCCGCGAACGACGCCGCGCCCCGCTCCGCAAGGTCGGCGCCGTCGATCCGGGCCACGACGGCCGGCACGCGGTCGGGGTCGACGCCGGCTCCGGGGAGCGGGGTGATGCCCACCACGTCGACCTGTTCGGCGAAGGCGCTGAGCGCCAGCGTGACGTCGAGCTCCACGGACTCGCCCGCCGCGACGTCGACGTCCTCCCGCTGCTCCGTCGCGAACCCGTCCTGCGCGAAGGTCACCGTCCAGGCGCCGGGGGCGAGCGCCAGCTCGTACTCGCCCGCCGGATCCGTGGTCGTCCTCGCCGGCGTCGCCGTCCGGGGGGCCGCCGCACCGGCCGCGACGGCGGCTACCGTGACGCCGTCCAGGGGTTCGCCCCCCGCATCCGTCACGCGCCCGCGGAGCGAGCTGTCCTGCGCCCCGCCGGCTGCCGCGCCCGCGGTCCAGAGGAGGCCGAGGGCGATCCCGAGCGCGGCGACCCGCCGCCGGCTGGCGGCGGCCATGCTGCGCCCCTTCCGGGTGGGCGCGGCCGGGTACGACGTGGGCGATGAGAGAGGTCGACTGTCCATGCCGGTATATGCATCGGAGAGGGCCGTTGTTCACCGCGATCCGCATCCTGCCCGGCTGCCCGCGGCCGCGACGCGGGCGCGGCAGGACCGGTGTAGACTGCGGCGCAGGACGGATGGCGCACTCCATCGACGGATCGGCAATCGACCTCCCGCTGGGCATCGACGACCCGCTCGAGGTCGCGGCCCCGGCGGCCGACGAGCCGGCGGCGGCACGGCGGATTGTTCTGGCGCTGTTCGATGAACACCGTGCCGGCGCCGTGCGCTACGCGCGCTCGTTCGGTCTGGCCGACGGGGTTGCGGAGGACGTGGTCCAGGATGCGTTCCTGGCGTTGTTCGTGCACGTGTCGCGAGGCGGCGCCCGCACGAACCTGACGGGGTGGATCTTTCGCGTCACGCAGCGCCTGGCGCTCCGCCAGCGGGCTCGCGACGCCCGGAGCGCGAGACTGGCGTGGTGGGCGCTGGTGCATCCTCCGGAGGCGATCCCGAATCCGGAGGAGCAGTTGGCCGCCGGTCGCCGGCGGGCGCGGCTCTCGGCGGCGGTGAGCGTGTTGCCGGAGCGCGATCGGCGGTGCCTGATCCTCCGCGCCGAGGGGGTGCGCTATCGGGACATCGCGCGCCAGCTCGGCATCTCGCTCGGGTCGGTCGCCAATGCGGTCGCCCGCTCGCTGGCCCGCCTGCGGAGCATCGACGAGAGGTAACTCCATGGAGTGTCGAACCCCGCACCCAACGGACGAAGAGCTGCTGCTGCTCGACGACCCGCGGGCGCTCGGCAGGCGCCGCGGACGGGTGGTCAGGCAGCACGTGGCGGAGTGCGCGGGCTGCAGGGCGCGACGGTCGCAGCTCGCGTCGGATCTCGCCGAGGCGGCGTCGCTCTGGCGCAACCCCGCCGCGGGGGAGGAGGCGGAGGGTGCCTTGCCCGGCGTCGGACGGGGCGCGACGGAGCAGGAACGGGCGCACCGCGCCGCCCGCGTCCGGCTCGCGAGGGCGCTCGACGCGCAGGCCGCGCGGGACGCTGCGGGCTGGCTCCGTCCGCCCGCCGGCGCGCGCAGCCTCG
>JAPOWL010000342.1 GCA_026707615.1 Acidobacteriota bacterium
GCGCCGGAACGGCGCGGACTCCTGTAGGCCGGCTGGGCGGGAATCGGAGCCGCAGGCGACGGTTTCCGGGCGACGAACCGTTCGAAGGATTGGAGACGACCATGCGACGCATCCCCACGGCCGCCGCCCTGCTGGCCGCCGCCCTGCTGGCCGGAGCGGGCCCCGGCGCCGGCGCGACCGCGTTCGCGCAGCCTCCGTCGAATCCCCTGGCGCCGGCGGCAAGGCCCGCGACCGCGCCTCCGCTCCCGCACGCGTCGTCCAACCCGTCCGGAGCGTGGGTCGGCGACGTGCTCTACATGCATGCGGGAGAGCAGCCGCCCGCCTTCCGCGCCGCCGCGGGCACCGGAAGGGCGGCTCTCTACGCCCTCTCGCCGGGGGACGCGTCCTGGACGACGGTCTGGACCGGCGATGCGGTGCTCGGGGCCGAGCTCGTCAGCGACGGGAAGGACCTCTACCGCGTGGGCGGCGTCGAGCCCGGGGGTGACGTTCGGGCCCGCCCCGACCTGGAGCGCTGGGACGGGAGCGAACGGCGGTGGGTCGACCTGACCCCGATGCCGTCGGGCCGGACGGACCACGCGGCGGTCGTCGTCGGGCGCCCGCCCTGGGTGCTTGGCGGCTGGGTTCCCTCGGCCAGGGACGAGGGTCCGGGCGCGCGTCGCCGTCGGCCCGTGGTGCCGGCCGAGGACTGGCGCGAAGACGTGCTCGTCGCCGACCTCGACCGAGACCCGGTGGCCTGGACCGTGGTCGAGACGGAGCCCCTGCGCCTGCATTCGCTCGCCGCGGCCCTCCACGGCGATGCCATCTGGGTCGTCGGCGGCATAACCCCGCGGGGGCGGGAGCTCCAGGTGTATCGGCTGGATCTCGGGACCCGGACCCTGGCGCCGGCGCCCGCTCCGCCGGTGCCCGGAGGGAGCCGGAGCGTCGGGGTGGGCATCGCCGCGACCGGCGGCAACCTGTACCTGAGCGACTCGAACCAACTGTTCCGTCTCGACGCCGACGCGGACACCTGGGAGACGCTCGCCTACGCCATCGAGCCGGATCGCGCGTACCACGCGCTGGTCGCCGGGGCCGGGGTGCTGCACATCGCGGGGGGCGCGGCGCACGGCCGCATCAACGCGGAGGTGGACCGGATCGAGGTGGCCTCGCTCCGGCCGAGCGACGTCGTCGACATGCGGCGCGCGGAGGGCTCGGTCGACGCCCCGCCCGGCGCGGCCCGCCGTTCCTCGCCTGCGGCCCCGCTCGGCGCCCGGCGCTGGCCCGGCTTCCGGGGGCCGGCGTTCGGTCACAGCCCCGCCCGCGACCTCCCGCTGACCTGGTCGGACGAGGAGAACGTCGCGTGGCGGCACGCGGTCGGGGGCTATGGCCAGTCGAGCCCGGTGGTCTGGGACGGCCTCGTCTTCGTCACCGCCATCGACGGCCCGCGCCGCGAGACCCAGATCATCGAGGCAGTCGACGCGGAGACCGGCGCGCTGCGGTGGCGCCACACCCTGCCGTCGAGCCAGCCCACCCCGGTCACGCCCGTCGTGGCGAAGGGCGCACCCACGTCCTGGGTCGATGCCGAGCGCGTCTACTACCTCTTCGAGAGCGGCGACATCGGCGCCCTGAATCACGACGGCGAGCCGGTATGGTCCCGCGCGCTGACGGCAGACTACGGCGCCATAGAGGGTTATGGGCTGGGCAGCTCCCTCGCGGGCAACGACGAGGCGCTGTTCGTCCTGGTCGCCCATGACGGACCGTCGTACCTGCTGGCCGTCGACCCTGCCACCGGGGAGACGCGCTGGAAGGCGGACCGCCCTGCGAGGTCCGCCTGGACCACGCCGATCGTCGTGCCCGGGGGCGGCGGCGATCTCGTCGTGGTCAGCGTCGACGGCGCGGTCGAAGCCTACGCCGCGGAGAACGGCGAGCGGGTCTGGTGGATCGACGACGTGTCGGGCAACCGGCTCTCGTCACCGGCGGTCCTCGCCGGAGGGCGCCTCGTCGTGCCCTCGGTGGACTCGCGGTCCACTCTCGTCGTGCCCCTCGAGCACCGCGGGCCGCTGGCGGGCGACAAGGTCCTCTGGCGCGGCCGGGGTGCGACGGCCGGCATGTCGTCGCCGGTCGTGACGGGCGGGGCGGTCTGCCTGATCAACTCGCTGGGCGTCATCCGCTGCGTGGAGCAGCGCTCCGGACGGTCGCGATGGGCGGCCCGCCTGCCGTCGCCGACGTGGGCGACGTCGATCGTCAACGGGGATCGCGTCTACGTGTTCGGGATCGACGGTACCGCGACGATCCTCGCCGCGGACATGGCCGAGCCGATCGAGCTGGCCCGCAACTCGCTGACCGTCCCGGATCGCGTCTACGGGGTCGCCGCCGTCGACGGCGCTCTGCTCGTCAGGACGGGGCGCGAGTTGATCCGCATCGGGCGCGGCGGCGGAGCGGGGGAATGAACCGGGCGACCCCGGACCCGGGCTGGCAGGAGCGATGACGGAGCCGAAGCTGAAGCCGGGCCGGGCCATCGCATCCGCGGCGCTCCTGCTGGCGTGCCTCCTGCTGCCCGCCAGCGTCGTTTCTCATGGACACGACGACGAGCACCTCGACGATCACGACCGCCGTTGCGTACTCTGCTGCCTTCTTGACGAGTCCGTTCTGGCGCCGTCGGCGTTGCCCGCGCTCGCCGCGCCGGTCCCGCTGACCCCTGTCGCCGCATCGAACCGCGCCGGGCACGGTGTCCGGATCCCGCTCGACTCCGGCCTCACCCGCGGACCCCCCGTGTAGGCCCTGCCTCGCCGCGTCGACCCGGACGCCCTTGCGGGAGTCCGTGTGTCGG
Source organism: Acidobacteriota bacterium (assembly GCA_026707615.1). Lineage (GTDB taxonomy): Bacteria > Acidobacteriota > Vicinamibacteria > Vicinamibacterales > UBA8438 > JAGWAJ01. The sequence continues at coordinate 2,807 of JAPOWL010000342.1, forward strand.
CTGTCCTGGATTTGATTGGAATCGGCGGCTCGTCGGCCGGAGGGTCCGGCACGCGGCCGCCGCGGAGGTACGACGTGAGAGTTTGTGCAGGTAGTCGAATTGCCCTTCCTTGTGTCTTGGCCGTGCTCGTCGCGGTCGGACCGTTCGGAGCAGGTCCCGCGTTCGGACTCGGACAAGCGGGCTCCATTCAGGGAATCGTCGTCGCCGAGGACGGCGGCGTGCCGCTTCCGGCCGCGCGCGTGGTCCTCGACGGCACCGGGATGGAGGCCACGACGGAGGCGGACGGCACGTTCGCCATCGACGGCGTCCCCGCCGGCGCCTACGAGCTGACCGTCACCCGGGAGGCCTTCGCGCCGCTCACGTCGCCGGTGAGGGTGGCGGGCGGGCAGCTGGTGCGACTCAGCATCGAGCTCCCCGTGCTGGAGTTCGAGGAGACCGTCGTGGTGACCGCCACCCAGACCGAGCGCGCGCTCTCCGAGGTCGCGGCCAGCGTCACCATCCTCGAGGCGGAGGCCATCCAGGCATCCCCGGCCCGCAACCTGCAGGACCTCCTGCGCCGCACGCCGGGCATCGACTTCGTGGAGCGGTCGGGCATGGCCGCCCGGTCCAACTCGATGCTCGTCGTGCGGGGCGTCCCGGGCACCAAGCGGGCGCTCTTCCTCGTGGACGGGCTGCCGGCCAACGACCTCGGCACGGGCACGCTGGCCGAGCTGAACCTGGTCCAGGTGCAGTCCGTCGAGCAGGTGGAGGTCGTGCGCGGGCCGTTCTCCAGCCTGTACGGCGCCAACGCCTTCGCCGGGGCCATCAACGCCATCACCCGGCCCGGCGTCGGGGCTCCGACGGCGGACTTCTTCGCGAGTGGCGGGAACGCCGGCTACCACCAGTACGGCGCGTCCGCCCGCGGAGAATCGGGACCGGTCGGCTATTCGTTCACGGCCGATCGCCGCCGCATCGACAACGTCTACAACCGCGAGACGCGCATCAGCGGCTCCCGAACCCTTCCGCTGCGCAACGTCGGGTACGAGGACGTGCGCATGAGCGGCCGCCTGGACTTCGCCCCCGCCGACGGGTGGCGGGCGTCGCTGCTGCCGCGGATCTCGCGCTACACGACCGGCCTCGACGTCACGGGGCGCCTCCCGTCGGCCGTCGACGAGAACCGGACCGCCACCTCGGTCAACCTCGGCGGCACCGTGCGGCGTCAAGGATCCGGCCCGGTGTCGACGCAGATCAAGGTCAGTCAGCGCATCTCGCGCCAGCGCATCTTCCAGGAGAACTACACGCGCACCCCGACGCGCCAGACCACCATCGTCGGGACCCCCGGCACGGGCTTCAGCGAATCGGTGGAGCGGGGCGTACACCCCTTCGCCGCCCTCACCGAGCGGGACACGACAATCCAGAGCCTGCTGGTCGAGCCGCAGTTCACGTGGACGCCGAGCCTCAGTCACTCCGTCGTGTTCGGGGCCACCTACGTCAGCGACCGCGGGACGTTCGGCGACAGCCTCATCATCGACCGCGCGAACCTGCTCGGGTCGGATGCGGACCTCGCCGCGGAAGCCGCGGGGCTGCAGGCCGACCTGCTCGCCGGCGGTGCTCTCAATCCGTTCGTCAGCATCGTCCGCGACCCGCCCCTCGGGGACGTGTTCCCGCTGTCGGACGGGTCCCGGGAACGATTCAACCTCGCGGCGGTCTACGTGCAGGACGAATGGGACGTGGCGGACAAGGTGCGGCTGGTCCCCGGCGCGCGGCTCGACTACCACTCCCGGTTCGGAACCGTGGGCTCCCCGAAGATCGCGCTGCTGTACGCCATCACGCCGAACGCGCGCGTCCGCACGTCGGCCGGCCGCGCGTTTCGGGCGCCCAGCCTCTCGGAGCTGTTCGGGAACGTCGTCTTTCACGGCACCACGCCCGGCTTCCCGAACCCGAACCTCAGGCCGGAGTACATCACGTCGTTCGACGGCGGCATCCAGTACGAGCCGAGCCGCGCGTTCCGGACGGAGGCGAACGTCTTCCACAACGACATGACGGACCTCGTCCAGCTCATCGCCTCGGCCGATCGCAGTCACTTCGACTGGGTCAACGTCGCCGAGGCGCGCTCGACGGGCGTCGAGCTGGTGGCGAACGGTGAGGCCGCCGGCTGGCTCAACTACTACGCCAACTACACCTACACGCGCAGCGAGGACCTGGCGACGGGCAATCCGCTGTCCCGCGTCCCGCGGCACAAGGTCAACATGGGCATGCAGCTGGGTGCTTCGCTGGGCACCTGGCGTCTGACCGGATCGATCGATCAGCGGTGGGTCGACGAGCGCTTCCAGACGTCGCGCGGCCGGCCGGTCTGGCTCGACCAGTACAACCGCACCGACCTGGGGCTCTACATCCGTCCGAACGACGACCTGCGCGTGGGCGTGCAGGTGCTGAACCTGATGGACGCCTACTACGAGGAGTCTCTCGGCGCCCCGACGGCGGCCCGGATGTACTCGGTGAGCCTGTCGGTGACGCCGTTCTAGATGCGGACGAGTGGGGTGCTGGCGGGGAAGCCCGCCTCTCCCCGGCCCTGCCTGGCCTGGAGCGGCTCGATCTCGCGGGTCAGACCATACGATGCTGCGCGATTCCGTTGCTGGTGACATCCGTTGCGCCGTGCGAGCGTTGTGTGCACGCCCGGGGCTTTCGGTACTGTCCGTCCTCACGCTCGGTCTCGGCATCGGCGCGAACGCCGCCATCTTCAGCGCCGTCAACGGTCTGCTGCTGCGGGATCCGCCGTTCAGAGAGCCTGATCGGCTCGTGCGCGTGACGAGCGTCCGCGGCGACGCGGACGGCGGCGCGCTGGCGGTGCCGGAGCTGGACGATCTGCTGGTGCTTCCGGTGATCGAGGACGCCGCGATGTACAGCGATCAGGGCATGTACAACGCCAGCGGCTTCGGGACACCGGAAGAGTTGCAGGCCACGATCACGACCCACAATCTCTTTCGCCTGCTCGGGGTCGAGCCGTTCGTCGGATCGTCGTTCCCCGCCAGCTTCGATCGCACCCGCAGCTTCGGACTCGTCATCAGCCACGGCCTGTGGGTGCGCAAGTTCGGGCGGGATCCGAGCATCGTCGGGCGCTCGATGACGCTCGACGGCGCATCCGGCTACACGATCTACGGGGTGATGCCGCCCGCGTTCAACTTCCCGTCGCATTCCGATCTCTTCCGCAGCGCCGGCATCGCGCCCGACCCGGCGACGTATCAGCGGCGTGACATCCGCGGGCGGTGGGTGCTCGCGCGCCTTGCGCCCGGTGTCGGCCTCGAGCCCGCGCGGGCCGCCATCCGTGACCTGGCGCGCCGGCTCGAGCGCGAGTTCCCGGCGACCAATACCGGCCTCGAATTTCAGGTCACGTCGCTGCGCGAGATGTACAGCGGTCAGGTCCGGCCGTACGTGCTGCTGCTCTTCGGCGCCGTGGCGCTGATCCTGATGGTGGTGTGCGCCAACGTGGCGAACCTCCTGCTGTCGCGCGCGATCGCGCGCGATCGTGAGATGGCCACGCGCACGGCGCTCGGAGCCGGCCGATGGCGCGTCGTCCGGGCGTTCCTGGGCGAGAGCATCGTCCTCGCCCTTGGCGGAGCGGTCGTGGGAGCGGTGTTGGCGCTCGCCGGCGGTTGCGTGCTGACGAGGCTGGTCCCCGTCCAGCTTCCTCCATGGATGCAGATCGAGGTGAACCTGTCCGTGGCGGCTTTTCT
>JAPOWL010000501.1 GCA_026707615.1 Acidobacteriota bacterium
TCTCCAACCAGGGCTACATGAAGAACCTCTTCCAGGCCCGGGAGGAGCATGGCGCCAGGTTGGTGACCATCGATCCCCGCCTGAGCGAAACGGCCGCGCTCTCGGACCGCTGGATACAGATTCGACCCGGCACGGACGCGGCGCTCGCCCTCGGCATGATCAAGGTGCTGCTCGACGAGGAGCTCTTCGACGAGGAGTACGTCCGGCGCCACACGAACGCCCCGTTCCTGGTGCGGCTCGGTGAAGGCGGCTACGACCTGCCGGCCCGGGCGGACGGCTGGCCGGCGGGGGGCGACGCGCTGCCGGTCGACCTCCGCGACCTCGAGCTCCTGACGGACGGGCGCAGCGGCTCGGGGCGCTTCCTCGTCTGGGACGAGCGCGCCGGGCGCCCCGTCCCCGTCGACACCCCGGGCGTGCAGCCGGCCCTCGGCGGCAGCTACGAGATCGGCGGCGTCCGCTGCCAGCCGGTCTTCGAGTGGCTCCGCGCCATCGCCGCGCGCTACACGCCCGCGGTCGTCGAGCGCCTGACGGGTGCTCCGGCCGACGTCGTGGCTCCTGTGACGCGGGAGTACGCCGCCACCCGGCCGGCCGCGATCATCCAGAACATGGCGGGCGCGCAGCGCACCGACCACGGGACGCTCACCGTCATCGGCCACCTCTATCTCGCCTCGCTCACCGGCAACGTCGGCCTGCTCGGGGGCGGGGTCAACGACAACGGCGGCTTCCTGGGGCAGGGCGGGACCATCAACTACCCGGTGCCGCTCCAGCGCAACGAGCCGATCGACGGCATCCCCGCCACCAAGCTGGGCGAGTATCTCCTGGAACGCAAGCCGCACCCCATCCGGGCCATTCACGTGGCCGGGACCGGCGTCCTCACGCAGTACCCGAACACGCGGAAGATCATCGCCGGCCTCGACAACGTCGAATCCGTCGTCGTGCAGGACATCTTCATGACGACGACGGCGCGCTACGCCGACATCGTGCTGCCGGCGACCACCATCTTCGAGGCCCGGAGCCTGCTGGCCGGCATCCGCAGCCGCTACATCCAGCTCATGGAGCAGGCCATCGAGCCGCTCTTCGAGGCGCGCTCCGACCGCTGGATCATGACCGAGCTGGCGAAGCGGCTCGGCTTCGGCGACGACTTCGACAAGCCCGACGACGAGATCCTGCGGCACGTCCTCGAGCCGACCGGCGTCAGCCTCGAGCAACTCGAGGAGGGCCCCGTCAACCCGATGCCGGACCCGTGGATCCCGTTCGCGGACAAGCGCTTCAACACGCAGTCGGGACGCATCGAGCTCTTCTCGCTCTACCTCCAGGGGAAGGGCTTCGCGCCGCTTCTCGAGTACGAGCACCCGGTCGAGGCGCCGTGGGTCGACGAGACGCTCGCGGCGCGCTATCCGCTGCAGCTCATCAACCGCAAGAACCACAACCACGTCAACTCCAGCTTCCACCACCACGACTTCCTGACCGAGATCTGGGCCAGCCAGGTGCTGCAGATTAATCCCGACGATGCGAAGCCGCGCGGCATCGAGGACGGAGCCCGCATCCGCGTCTTCAACGACCGCGGCGAGATCGAGGCGATGGCGCACGTGACCCGCGGCATCCTGCGCGGCGTGGTGAGCGTGACCACCGGCTGGGGCGGCGTGAACGAGAAGCAGACGGCCAGCATCCTGAGCCCCGACAAGTACGAGCCGATCTCGCTCGGCCACACGCTGAACTCGTCGATGGTCCAGGTCGCGCGGGGAGACGGCGCGCGCGGAGGCGCCGCGCAAGGAGACGCCGCATGAGCCAGCAGGTCGCGTTCTTCTTCGACGCCAACCGCTGCACCGGCTGCCGCACCTGCGAGATCGCCTGCAAGGTCGAGAACGGGGTCGAGATGGGCCCGCGCTGGCGGAAGGTGCGCACCGTGGAGGGCGAGGACGGCGCCGGACCCTTCATGTACCACGTCTCGATGTCGTGCAATCACTGCGAGGTGCCGGTCTGCGCCGAGGCCTGCCCGTCGGGGGCCATCACGAAACGGCCGGACGGCATCGTCATCGTCGACCAGAGCAAGTGCATCGGCGCCCGCCTCTGCGCCTGGGCCTGTCCCTACGACGCGCCCCAGTTCAGCGAAGAGACGGGCAAGATGGAGAAGTGCAACTTCTGCTCGCACCGCATCGACGCGGGCACGGGCGGGCCGGCCTGCGCCGAGGCGTGCCCGACCAAGGCGCTTCAGTGGGGCACGCTCGACGAGGTGTCGGCGAAGGCGGGGGTCACCGACCAGTTCGGGCCGCTGCCGGACGCGGAGATCACCAAACCGGCCGCGCGCTTCATCCCCCTCAAGCTCGTCCGCGCCTAGGAGTCTGCGCCGCATGGCGACGCGGGACTGGGCGCTCGTCTTCTTCACCCTCCTGACGCAGGCCGCGGTCGGCGCGTTCGTGACGCTGCACGTGCTGCGGTTACTGGCCGGGCGGCGCCGCGCGCACGGCGGAAGCGCGCCGGCGGGCGAGGGCCGCGGCGGGATGCTCATCGCCCACGCCACCGTGCTGGCCGTGCTGGCGCTGGGGCTGTTCGCTGCGCTCTTCCACCTTTCGACACCGCTGCAGGCGGCGCGGGCGGTCGTCAACTTCTCGTCGTCCTGGCTCAGCCGCGAGATCGTCTTCGGCAGCCTGTTCGCGGTCCTCCTGGCCGCGCTGGTGGCAACGGACTGGCGGGCGGCCGGAGCCGGCGGCGCGTCGCAGGCGCACCCCTGGCTGTCCTGGCTGACCGCCGCGGCGGGCATGGCGTTCCTCTACTGCCAGACCGCGATCTACCTGCTGCCGGCGCAGCCCGCCTGGGACAGCTTCGCGACGCCGGCCGCGTTCGGAGGATCGGCGCTGCGACTGGGCATCATCGGCGTTGCGGCCGGTTTCGTCGTCGCCGGCCTGCCGGCGTCGACCGGGAGTGCCCCCGACGGACCGTCCGGCGGTTCATCGTGGAGCACCCTGCGCGGCCTCGCGGTGGCCGGCATCGTCGTGCTGGCGGCGGAGCTCGTCGTAACACCGCTCCACCTTCTCTCGCTTGCGGCCGAGGGATCTGCAGCCGCCGCGGCCAGTGCGGAGCGCCTGACCGGCGACTACGGCGGTGTCCTCCTCCTGCGGATCGGCTCGCTGTGCGCGGCAGGCGCCGCTCTCGCAGGTGTGCTCGCCGGACCGCGTCTGCGCATCGCCCCGCACCTCGTGCGGCCGCTCACCGGAGCCGCGTTCTGCCTCGTGCTCGCATCGGAGCTCTGCGGCCGCTTCCTGTTCTACGCAATGCAGGTACGGGTCGGCATTTGACCCCTCCCCCGCCAGGCGCCGGCGACGCCGCCCACGGCAACACCGCCCGCGGCGACACCGCCCGGTCCGCTCGCGTCGAATGGGAGCGGAGGCAGGACGAGCAGGCCCTCGCCTACCGCTTCCTCGGCCGCTGCTTCCACGCACCGCCGAGCCCCGACTGGATGGCCGCACTGGCGCAGGATCGGATGTTCCGGGAGTGGCCCTTCCCCTCTGCCGACGACGATGCCGCGACCGGCCTCGCCCTGCTGACCGCCTTCTGCGAGAGCTGGGAACCCGCGATGCTCGGGCGGCTCACCTGGGACTTCAACCGCCTCTTCGTCGGCCCCGGCGAGATGCGGGCCGCGCCCTGGGAATCGGTCTACCGCAGCAAGACGAAGCTCACCTTCCAGGAACCCACCCTCGCGGTCCGCGCCCTCTACGAGCGCTTCGGCTTCGAGTCTCCGGCCATCCACCGCGAGCCGGACGATCACCTGGCGCTCGAGCTCGACTTCCTGGCCGCGCTGTCGGCCCTGGCCGCCGAGGCGGCGCGCGACGGGGATGGCGAGCGGCTGGCGACGTGCTTCTCGACCCAACAGGCGTTCTTGAAGGAGCACCTGCTGGCCTGGGCACCCCGATGCCTGACCCTCGTCGTCGAGCATGCCGAGACCGACTACTACCGCGGGGCAGCCCGCCTAGCCCTCGGATCGCTCGCCGAATCGGCGCGGATCTGCGGCGTGTCGGCGCCCGTGGCGCGCGTTGTGCAAGGCTCGGCTGCCGCACCTGCCGGTACGCCGAGCCCGGCGGCGCGCCCGCGCCCCGATTGAGCAGCGACGTGGATTGCTGAGACAATGCCGTGATGCAGCATCCGCACGCGGATCGCGACGTCGATTGGACGGGCGTGCGGCCTGACGAGCGGCCGGTCGAACCGCTCGACGGCCGCACGTTCCTCGCACGCCTGCTCAGGCTCGACGCGCACGTTCGCGACCTGGCGCTGCTGCGGAGAGCCCGGCAAGACCAGCAGTCGGATGACGAACGGCTTCCTCGACATACTGAACGAGCTCCACGACCATCAGGTTGAGTTCGTGATCGTCGGTGGAGTGGCCGCCGCACTCCACGGCGGCTCGCGGGCGACGGCACCTGCGGACCGATGACATGCTGACCGGACGAGGTCCGGTCCCCTGCGGCTCCAGCTCACACCACCCTCGGTATGCGCACATCGTCGTTGACAGGCGACCGTCCGTTATTTAGACTCTACTAATATAACCCTCAAGTGAATAAAGGAGATGCGATGGACCTGAACGTCGAAGATCACCTCGGAGCCGTGGATCGCTCGGTGTCGTATCTGGACCGCGACGGGCAACCCGCCAGCGCGGTCACCCTCGCGCGCAGCTACGAGACGACGGTCGAGGACCTGTGGGACGCCGTGACGAGCAGCGAGCGGATTCCGCGCTGGTTCGCGCCGATCAGCGGCGATCTCAAGCTCGGCGGGCGTTACCAGTTGGAGGGCAACGCAGGCGGCACGATCACTGCGTGCGAACCGCCGTCGCAGTTCGCGATCACCTGGGAGTTCGCGGGAGACACGAGTTGGGTGGACGTCCACGTGGCGGCTGACGGAGACGGCCGCGCGAGACTCACGCTGACGCACACGGCACGCCTCTCGCCGTACTGGGACCAGTACGGGCCGGGCGCGGCCGGCGTCGGCTGGGAGCAGGGCTTCCTGGGCCTCGCGCTCCATCTCTCGCAGCCGAACGAACCCAAGATGGACGAGGCCGCCTTCGCCGCCTCGCCGAACGGCAAGGCGTTCGTCACCGGCAGCAGCGAGGGATGGGGGCAGGCCGCGATCGCGAGCGGCACGGAGCCCGACGCCGCGAACGCCGCGGTAGCGCAGACGACCGCGTTCTACACCGGCGGATCGGCGCAGCCGGCCTGATGCAGGCCTTCGAGGTGCTCCGCGACCCCGTGCGCCGGCGCATCCTGGAGCTGCTGGCGGACGGCGAGCGCGCGTCCGGCGCGGTCGCGGAGGTCATCGGACACGAGTTCGCAATCACCCAGCCCGCTGTCTCGCAGCACCTCAAGGTGCTGCGAGACAGCGGTCTCGCCAGCGTGCGCGTCGACGGCGCCCGACGCATCTACGCCGTGGACACGAGTCCGCTGCAGGAAGTCGACGCTTGGCTGGAACGGTTCCGGCGGTTCTGGGAACCCAGGCTGGACACGCTGGCCGCGGAGATCGCGCGGGGCCAGCGAACGTCGAAGGCTCCGGGCGACAGCGGTTGCTGATCGTGAACTTCACGGAGCGTGGTCGCCGGACTCGGCTCATCAGGGCCCGGTCCCGGCGACCTCGACGGCTCGTCACGTCACGTCGAAAACGTCGGCCACGCTCACCGCGAAGCCGTTCAGCGACACCGACGTTGCCTGCCCGCCCCTGGGGAACACGCCGTGCACGGCGTACTCCCCGTCCGCCAAGGTCAACACGGTGATCGTCTCGTCCAGGGGATTGACGATCCAGTACTCGGGTATGCGCTCCTCCGCGTAGTCCCCGCGCTTGACCTGCGTGTCCCGCTGGGGATCGTCGGGGCTGACGACCTTCAGGACGAGGTCGGCGCCGCGCCAGTAGTCGTTCTGTCGCCTCGGGTCGCCGGCGTCGCGCCGAGGCGGGTGGGACAGTCATCACCAAGCGCCGGAATACTCGCAGCGTAGCACGTCCCCGTCGGCAACCCGGGGGCGACTCGGCGCCGAAGGGACAGGGCGGTCCGGACAAGAGCAGCGGACGGCCCTCACGCCCGGGAGCGGCAGGAGCGCGCCTGCCCGGCCTCGATCGCGGCCGGGCAGGCGCTGCACGATCCGAAAGAGCTACTTGCCTTCCGCCGCCGCCGCGGCCCTCGCGTCCTCGGTGCGGGCGCCGGTGAGCATCGTCTCCATCGAGTAGTTGCCCTCGTGGCAGGCGTACTCGAAGAGCGGGAGGTCGTTGCGCACCATCGGCAGGTTCACCGTCCACGGCGCGACCCAGGTCTCCGGGTCGGTCACGGTGTACTCGTACTCGAGGGTGTCGGCGTCGACGCGGGTGAAGCGCTCCTCGAGGCGCATGCTGGAGCTGGCGCCCCGCCAGTTGCGGTCGACGTCGAAGTTGGCGGTCTCGACCACCAGGGTGTCGCCGTCCCAGTAGCCGCGCGAGTCGCCCATCCACTGCGCGAGGCTATCATCGATTTCCGGGCGGTCGTCGAGCGGCACGACGCGGACGGTGTG
>JAPOWL010000323.1 GCA_026707615.1 Acidobacteriota bacterium
GCCGCCGTGGACCCCGAGACCGGCTACCTCTACGTGCCGTCGTTCAACGGGCACTCGACGATTCAGCTCACGGAGCCCGAGCCGCACGAGGAGTCGACGCTGCGCTACATCCGGCGCTCCGTCTCCGCCGGCCCCGTGATGCCGCGCGGGCTGCCGCTCTGGAAGCCGCCCTACACGCGCATGACGGCCATCGACATGAACACGGGCGAGCACGCCTGGATGATCCCCACCGGCCGCGGCGACCGCATCCGCAACCACCCGCTGCTGCGTGACCTTGACCTCCCGCCGCTCGGCGGCGAGGCGAGCCGCAGCGGGCCGCTGCTGACGAAGACGCTGCTCATCCACGCCCTGACGGCCGGCGGCACCGACGGCGGCCCGCGCCTCGTGGCCTACGACAAGGCGACCGGCGCGGAGATTGCTTCTATCGACCTGCCGGGCGGCGCACTCGGCGCGCCGATGACCTACCTGCTCGACGGCGCGCAGCACATCGCGCTGACGGTCGGGGGCGAGGTGCCGGGGCTGATTGCGTTCCGCCTGCCGGAGTGAGGCCGGTGAGGGGGTGGAGATGGGAGAGATAGCGGTCGAATTCGAGTTGGAGAACCCCGTCGATCGCGGGATCGTCGAGCGGGGTCTGAGCGAGGAAGCCAGCGTGCGCCGTACCCGGGTGCAGGGAATCGTGGACACCGGCGCGATCATGCTCGTGCTTCCGCAGAACGTCGTCGAACGGCTCGGGCTGCAGATCCAGGAAACGGTGGTTGTCCGCTACGCCGACGACCGGAGAGAGGAACGCCCGATGGCGGGGCCGGTGACCGTGCGCATCGGGGACCGCTCCATGCGCACCGATTGCCTGGTGGGTCCGCCCCGAGGCGAGGTGCTGATCGGCCAGGTCGTCCTCGAGACCCTCGACCTGATCGCCGACTCCGCGAACCGCAGGTTGACGCCTCGCAGGCCCGACTACCCGCTGCTGAACCTGCTGTAGCCGGACCGGTGGGCGGTGCGCCCGGTCCCGGAGGATGGAATCATGCGGAAGCGCAGGCGGGTCACGCTCGTGCTCGTCGTGGCCACGGCACTCGCGACCTGTGCGCTCCTGCTACCCGGCGCACCCCTGGCGGCCCAGACGGAAGCGCCCGCCGAAGTCGCCGTGGTGACGTCGGGCGGCCTGGCCGCGGCGTACGATCGGCTCGCGCCGCGGTTCGAGGCGGAGACCGGCATCCGGCTGGTGACCGCGTACGGGGCGTCGACCGGCGGCGCTCCCGACTCGATCCCGGTCCGCCTGGCACGCGGGGAGCGCTTCGACGTGCTGATCATGTCGCAGGCGGGCCTGGACGCGCTCGCCGCGCAGGGCCTCGTGCTACCCGCCACGCGGCGGGATCTGGCCCGCTCGTCGATCGGCATGGCGGTCCGCGAAGGCGCCCCGCTGCCGGACATCGGCACGCCCGAGGCGTTCGCGGCGACGCTGCTCGCCGCCGAGTCCATCGGCTACTCGGCGAGCGTGAGCGGGACGTACATATCGACGGAGCTCTATCCCCGGCTCGGCCTCACGGAGGAGCTGGCGCCGAAGAGCCGGCGCATCGTCAGTGAACGGGTCGCCGCCGTCGTCGCGCGCGGCGAGGTGGAGATCGGCTTCCAGCAGGTCAGCGAGATTCTCTCGATAGCGGGGGCGGCCTACGCCGGCCCGATCCCCGACGAGTACCAGCGGGTCACGACGTTCTCGACGGGGATCGCCACGGACGCCGAGAATCCTGTCGGCGCACGGGCGCTCATCGACTTCCTGTCGTCCGACGCCGCAGCCCCGACGATCGCCGCGAGCGGTCTCCAGCCCGCAGCCGGACAGCGCTGACGGCCCTGGGTCCGGGGCTTCCGATCGGTCCTTGCTTGGTCTACGCTGGATCCATCATGACCGTCAGCGTTCACGAAGCCAAGACCCACCTCTCCCGGTTGCTGCAGCGGATCGCCGCCGGAGAGGACGTCGTCATCACGCGGTCGGGGCAACCGGTGGCGAGACTCGTTCCGGTCGAGAGCAAGCAGCCCGCGTTCGGCGTCGACGAAGGACGTTTCGTCGTCCCCGACGACTTCGACGATCCCCCCGACGAGGAACTGCTCCGGGGCTTCGAAGGGAGGTGATGGGCATTCTGCCGCCCCACCATCGCGACCCGTTCGACAGGATCCTGGTGGCGCAGGCCCAGGTGGAGGGATTGACGCTGGTGACGGCCGATTCCGTGTTCGTGGACCACGACGTGCGCCTCGTTCGCGTGGGCCGTCGTCAAGGCGGGTAGTCGCTGGAGGGGACGATGAGGTTCAACACGCGCGGAGTCGGGCACGGGCGGGGTGGCAGGACGGGCGGCGGGGCGGCGGCGCTCGCGATCCTGCTGCTCGTCGGGATCGGGGTGGCGCCGGCGCCGGCGCAGGAGCAGGATCTCGTCGCCCTGCAGGCGGACGCCGCCCAGTGGGTCATGCCCAACGGCAACTACGCGGCGTGGAACTACAGTCCGCTGGACCGGATCGACGTGGACAACGTCCGCGGCCTGTCGGTCGCCTGGACGTTCCCGCTCCCGATCCTGGACTCGCACCAGGCGGCGCCGCTCGTCGTGGGCGACACCATGTACCTCGTCACGCCGAAGCCGAATCGGGTGTACGCGCTCGATCTGGAGCGGAACGGCATGGTCGAGTGGGAGTATCGGGTCGAGCTGGAGGAGCTCGACCTGGTCACCCAGCGCGCCTGCTGCGGCGCCCAGACGCGGGGGCTCGCCTACGCCGACGGCAAGCTCTTCTTCAACGCGCTCAACGGAGAGGCCATCGCCCTCGACGCGGCCACCGGCGAGGAGCTCTGGCGGGACGATCCCACCGACTACCCGTCCTCCGAGGTGCGGACCGGGGCGCCGCTGGTCGCGGGCCGCGTCGTCATCTTCGGGGTGTCGGGCGGCGACCGCGGCGTCCGCGGCCACGTCACCGCGCACGACATCGACACCGGCGAGGTGCGCTGGCGCTTCCACAACCTGGGCCCGAACGCGGACGTGGGCATCGGTCCGCGCTTCCGGCCCTTCTACGCCGACGACCGGATTCCCAACCCGGCGCTCGATTCCTGGTTCGGCGACTCGTGGCGCCTGGGCGGAGGTGCGGTGTGGGGCTGGTTCAGCTACGACCCCGAGCTGAACTACGTCTACTACGGCACCGGCAACTGCGGGCCGTGGAACCCCGACTACCGCCGCGAGTGGGGCGTCATCGATCTCGACGAGCACGGCGGCGTGGCGACCTACCGCAACAACTACTGCGCCTCGGTCCTCGCCCGCGACGCGGCGACCGGAGAGCTCATCTGGGCCTACAACGTCACGCCGCAGGACCAGTGGGACCTCGACGAGGTGAGCGCGGGGGTGCTCGTCGACCTGGAGATCGGCGGCGAGACCCGCCGCGCGATGATCCGCGCGTCGCGCAACGGCTACTTCTACGTCCTCGACCGGGCAACGGGCGAGCTGCTGACCGAGCCCTGGGCCTTCGCCCCCAACGACATCATGCTGGGCGTCGACCTCGAGACCGGCCGCGCCCGCTACGACATCGAGAAGATCAACTTCACGGACCTCGAGGATCGCCGGCGCTACGTGCCGGACGCAGAGAGCACGGCCGTCGCCTGGTGCCCCGGCATCTGGGCCCGGAACTGGCAGAACGACGCGTACTCGCCGCGCACGGGGCTCCTCTACACCTCGACGTCGAACCGGTGCGGCGCCATGCGGGTCGTCGAGGGCGAGTTCGTGCCGGGGGAGCGCTACAACCTCCGCGCGAGCGGCGGCCCGCCGCAACGCTCGCCCCGCGGCGACCACGTGGACGAGCTGCAGGCGAACGATCCGGTCACGGGCCGCACTGTCTGGCGCGTGGAGTGGCCGACCGGCAACAACACGCCGGTGATGGCCACCGCGGGGGACCTGGTATTCCAGGGCGGCTCCGACCAGGGGCTGCTGCGCGCCTTCGACGCGCGCACCGGCGACGTGGTCTGGACGTTCGGGACGGGGACGGGCTTCCAGAGCTCGGCCATCTCCTACCTGGGGCCCGACGGCCGGCAGTACATCGCGATCGTCGGGAGCAGCCGCCCCGGCGATCCGCTCGTCTCGCTCGACACCCCGCCGGCCGCCGCATCCCGCCATCGGCGTCCGGGTTCGATGCTGTACGTGTTCGGGCTGACCCCGTGATCCGGCGGCAGGATTGCGTATGCACCGCCTCGGGCGGCCGCCCGCAAGGGGCGCTTGTCCGATGCCGGACGATGACGCGCGGCGGCAGGAGGAAGTGAATACCGGCCGCGGACGGTGGAGGGAGCGCCAATGCCAACCTACACACGCAAGGAGTTTCTGGGCCTCGGCGCCGTGCTGGCCGGCGGGGCGGGCGTGGCCCGGCTGCCGGTCGCGACGGCCCAGGAGCTGCCCGCCGGGGGAGCGGGGCCGGCGGACCTCGCGGTGGTCAACGCCCGGGTCTACACGGTGGACGACGCGCTGCCCCGCGCGGAGGCGTTCGCCGTCCGGGGGGACCGGTTCGCCGCCGTCGGCGGCAGCGACGACGTCCGCAACCTGATCGGGCCCGGCACCGAGGTGATCGACGCCGCGGGTATGACGGTCACCCCGGGGTTCATCGACACCCATTCCCACCCGAGCGGCGTCAACGAGCTCTACGGGGTGAACACCAACCTGCGCACGGTGGCCGAGATCCAGGCCGCGCTGCGCCGGAAGGCCGTGGACACGCCGCCCGGGCGCTGGGTCCGCGGCTTCATGTTCGACGACACGAAGGTGGTCGACGGCCCCCTGCACCGGATGCACCTCGACGAGGCCGTCCCCGACCATCCGGTGAACGTGGCCCACCGCGGCGGCCACACCAACTGGTTCAACCGCCACGCGTTCGATCTTGCCGGCATCACCCGCGACACCCCGGACCCGCCCGACGGGCGCTTCGCGCGCGGCCCCGACGGCGAGCTCTCGGGCATGGTGGCCGAGCACGCCCGCGACGTCTTCGCCGACGTCGGCGAGCGCGAGGAGCTCACCGAGGAGGAGCAGCGGACCCGCGCCCGCGAGGGGATGGCGCACATCTCGCGGCTGATGTCCGCGGCCGGCCTCACCACCGTGCACGATGCGGGGGCGGGCCGCGGCCGTCTCGTCGCTTACCAGGACGCCCGCGAGGCGGGCGAGTTGCGGCACCGCGTCTACGCCATGGTCCGCGGACCGTACGAGCACCTGCGCAATGCCGGCGTCTACACCGGCTTCGGCGACGAGTGGGTGCGCATCGGCGGCGTGAAGTACAGCGCCGACGGGTCCGCCTCGGAACGCACGATGCGCATGAGCACGCCGTTCGAGGGCCGCCCCGACGACTACGGCATCCTGACGATGTCCCAGCAGGAGATACACGAGGTCGTCGAGGAGGCGCACCGCCACCGTTGGCAGGTCGGCATCCACGCCAACGGCGACGTCACCATCGACATGGTGCTCAACGCCTACGAGCGGGTCCTCGCGCGCTGGCCCCACCCCGACCGGCGGCACCGCATCGAGCACTGCTCGCTCGTCAACCCCGGCCTGCTGCGGCGGATCCGGGACACCGGCTCCATCCCCACCCCGTTCTGGACCTACGTCCACTTCCACGGCGAGAAGTGGCGCGAGTACGGCGCCGCGAAGATGGAGTGGATGTTCGCGCACCGCTCCTTCCTGGACTACGACATCCCCGTGCCGGGAGCGTCCGACTACACGCCCGGCCCGTTCGAGCCGCTGATGGCGATCCAGAGCATGGTGACCCGGCGGGACTTCGACGGTCGCGTGTGGGGCGCCAGCCAGCGGGTGACCGTGGACGAGGCGCTCCGCATCGGCACCCTGCACGGCGCGCGGGCGTCCTACGAGGAGCGGGACAAGGGATCGGTCACGGCGGGCAAGCTGGCCGACTTCGTGATTCTCGAGCGCGATCCGCACGACGCGGACCCCGACGACATCAAGAACATCGGCGTCGTGCGCACCGTGGTCGGCGGCCGGACCATGCACGCGGCGACCGCGTAGGAGAGGGAGCGGCGGGCGGGGTGAGTTCGTACGAGCGAGCTATCGCCCGCGCGGCTCCGCGCTCGCGGCGAGCACGACGTCGAGATTGACGCGTTCCAGGAGCGCCGCGTCACGGCGGTCCGGGAGCCGATTCGGTAACCGTCACGAGTGGCGCGGGTTAGAATGCTGCGTCGTGCCGGACCGACACGACCGAGACGGGGGCGTCCTGCTCCGGTGCCGAGGCGCTCACCGCGGGCCGGCGGTCCAGGAACCGGGCGCCGTCGCTCCCCAGGGAGGAATCGAATGCAGACGACTCGCCGTGGCTTCGTTGGAACCATCGCCCTGGGCGCCGCGGCCGGTGCCCTGACCGGCACGTCACCGTTCAGCACTCGGGCCGGCGCCCAGACGCGGGCGGCCGCGAAATCCGGCATCTACGACGGCGGCGTCATCCAGCTCAACCAGAACGAGAGTGCCCGCGGCCCCGGCCCGAAGACCG
>JAPOWL010000137.1:0-2206 GCA_026707615.1 Acidobacteriota bacterium
CGAGGGCCGCTTCGAGGACCGCCGGAACTACTGGCTCTACCTGTTCGCCCGCCTGAAGCCGGACGTCGCCATCGAACAGGCCCGCGCCGCGATGGCGCCCCTCTACCGGAGCATCCTGACCGACGTGGAGGCGCCGCTCCAGGCGGACATGAGCGAGGAGATGCGGGCGCGGTTCCTCGCCAAGCCGTTGCCCATCGTGGACGGATGGCGAGGTCAGAGCGGCGCGCACGAGGCCTTTGCCGTACCGCTGCTGCTCCTACTCGGCATCACGGGCGTGGTCCTGCTCATCGCGTGCGCGAACATCGCCAACCTGCTGCTGGCGCGCTCGGCCGCTCGCGCCTCCGAGATGGCGGTGCGGCTCTCGCTCGGCGCGACGCGGCGGCAGCTCGTGACGCAACTGCTGACCGAGTCGTGCCTCCTGGCCACGCTCGGCGGCGTGGCCGGGCTGCTCGCGGCGCCCTGGACGCTGCGCTTCATCGCCGCGCTGCTGCCGCCCCGGGTTGCGGAGGTCCTGCAGTTGACGCTGGACCCCTACGCACTTCCGTTCACCGCGGCGGTCGCGCTCGCGACCGGCCTGCTCTTCGGGATCTTCCCGGCCTTCCACGGAACGCGGGGGACGCTGGTCACCGCCCTCAAGCACGACGCCGGCCAGCCGGACGGCGCCCGTTCGGCGGCCGGCTTCCGGAGCGGGCTGGTCATGGCGCAGTTCGCGCTGGCGGCGATGCTGCTGGTGGTGACCGGGCTCTTCGTTCAGAGCCTGCGCAACGTCAGCGGCGCGGACCTCGGCATCCGGACGCACGACGTCGTGACGTTCCGCCTGTGGCCCGGCCTGAACGGCTATGGGGACGAGCAGGCGCGCGCCTTCTTCGAGCGCCTCGAAGGGGAGCTGGCCGCGCAACCCGGCGTGACGGGGGCCACAGCGGCCTCGATCCCGGTGTTCGTCGGAGACAGTTGGGCCATCGACGTGCGGGTGGAGGGCTTCGAGGCGCCGCCCGACGCGGATCGCGAAACGCGGTTCAACCAGGTCGGCACGGACTACTTCCGGACGC
The DNA here is from genome assembly GCA_026707615.1 of Acidobacteriota bacterium. Lineage (GTDB taxonomy): Bacteria > Acidobacteriota > Vicinamibacteria > Vicinamibacterales > UBA8438 > JAGWAJ01. Next base: position 1,050 of record JAPOWL010000137.1, read on the forward strand.
TCGGGATCCCGCTGCTCGCGGGCCGCACGTTCACGGAGGCGGACGTGCGGGGGGCGCCCCCGGTGGCGGTCGTCAACGAGGCGTTCGCGCGCAAGTTCGCTCTGGGCCGCGGCGCCGTGGGCCGGCGCCTGGGCCGCGGCGGCCTCGACATCGAGCTGGACACGGAGATCGTCGGCCTCGTCGCGGACACGCGCTACAACAGCGTCAAGACCCCGGCCCCACCCCTCCTCTACGTGCCGTACCGGCAGGCCGACACGGTGGGCTCGCTCGCGTTCTATGCGCGGAGCACCGTGCCCCCGGAGGCTGCGCTGCGCGCGGTCCGCCCGCTGGTGGCCGCACTCGATCCCAACCTGCCCGTCACCCAACTGATGACCCTCCCCCGGCTGGTGGAGGAAGCCGCGTTCGAGGATCGCGTCATCACGCTGCTGTCGGCTGCCTTCGCCGGGTTGGCCACCCTCCTGGCGGCGGTGGGCCTCTACGGGGTGCTGGCCTACACGGTGGCCCTGCGCACGCGCGAGATCGGCCTGCGGATGGCGCTCGGCGCGGGTGCGACGCGCGTGCGGGCGATGGTGCTGGGCCACGTCGCCCGACTGACGCTCGTCGCGGGCGCGGTCGGGCTCGCGGCCGCGTTCGGCGTCGGCCGTCTGGCCCAGTCGCTGCTCTACGAGATCGAGGGGCTGACGCCCGCGCCCGTCGCCGTCTCCGTGCTGACCCTGGCCGCCGTCGCGCTGGCGGCCGGATTCGTCCCGGCGCGGCGGGCGTCCCGCATCGACCCGATGGCGGCGCTTCGCCGGGAGTAGGGTGAGGACCGGCGCCGACAGTTCCAGCACGTTGATTCGCTTGAGCAGGGCTTCGGCGCCCTGGCCGCGGGACATCCCCAGTTACGCCGGTGCAGCCGGGTCCAGACCTCGCAATCGGTCTGGGCGGAACGATTTCCGCGGTGGCCAAGGCTGGTGTCTTTTCTTAGTCGGTCGCCGCAGGGAGCAGTGTGAAGCCGGCTTCCTCGAAGTGCCGGTCCAGTCCCAGCACGTCCTCTATCGCGTGCTGGCGCATGAACTCCAGGCTCACACAGTCGACGAGACTCAGGCGGCGGCGGTTTGCCCGCGACAGGCGCCGCATGCCGCGGCGGTGCAACTCGTCGGACACCCACTCCACGG
>JAPOWL010000137.1:2216-6483 GCA_026707615.1 Acidobacteriota bacterium
GGTACACATGGTCGTCGAGGTCGCGCACCGCTTCCAGTCCAACGCGGTGCTGCAGCAGAGCGGCCGTCTCGACCACGACATACGACGTCGTCCGGAGCGGACGCTGCTGCGAAACAACGGCCCGGAACGCGCGCACCACGCCGGCATGGCCATCTTCGGAGCCAACGAGCAGGGCATACAGGCCGGACGTGTCAGCGAAGACGCTCATGTGCCGTACGCCGCGTCCAAGTGCCGATCGTGCTCCCGAGCCACGCGGGTCTCGCCACTCGAGTCGCGGTATTTTCCGCAGACGGCAAGCGCGGCGCGAAGCCGCTCCTGGCGCGACGGATGCGTGTCGTCCTGATCGAGCTGCGCGTCGACACAGCGCCGCACCGCTTCCGCCAGCGAGATGCCCAAACGCGCCGCGTAGCGTGTCAACCGCCGGTGCTGAGCTTCGGTTACCTGTATCTGTGTACGCACCATGATGTAATCACTGTAACATCGGCGGGCCTCGCGTTCCTCGGCGCGGGCGCCCGGCCAGGATGCTGGCCAGCCCGTAGTTGCCCTCGTGGCAGGCGAACTCGAAGATCGGCCCGTCCGAAGGCACCATGTCGGTCGCTGCCGTGAAGGGCGGCAGGGTTGTCGGATTGGTGAGGGCGCTCCCGGGCAGTTGACACGCAAGCATGCACTTGCGTATCATCGCCGGCCAGGCAAGCGAACGCTTGCCTGGGACCAGCCGCCTATGGACGTGTATCGCGCAATCGCCGACCCGACGAGGCGAGCCATCCTGGATGAGCTCGTCGATCGGTCAGGGCAATCGCTCTTCGAGATCTGCGGACGCCTGACCATGAAGCACGGCATCGAATCCTCACGCCAGGCGATCACGCAGCACCTGGACGTCCTGGAGGCCGCCGGGCTGATTCGCACGAGGCGCGAGGGGAGGTCGAAGCTCCATTGGTTCGTGGGCGGCCCGCTGAAGGCCATCGTGGAGCGTTGGCCGATCTCGACGGATGAAAGGACACTTGAAGGATGAGAATCATCGGCGTCAGCGTCATGGTGGACGACCAGCAGAAGGCACTTCGTTTCTACACCGAAACGCTCGGCTTCCAGTTGAAGCACAACATTCCCCTGGGCGAGCATGCCTGGATCACCGTCGTATCCCAGGAAGCTCCGGAGGGGGCGCAGCTCGGGCTCGAGCCTGATGCCCATCCCGCGGCGCGTCCGTTCAAGAAGGCGCTCGTCGAGGACGGTATTCCCTGGACCGCCTTCGCGGTCGACGACGTCAAGGCCGAGCACGAGCGCCTCACGGCAAGAGGCGTGCGATTCGTACAGCCGCCGACAGACCTCGGGACCGTCATTGCCGCGGTATTCGACGATTCGTGCGGCAACCTGATCCAGATCCAGGAGGAGAAACCGCAATCGTGACGGTCCGAGCGGCTCACTTATGATCCGCTGATGAACCTCGGCGCTTACGCGATCCTCACGACCCTGCTCACGCTGCTGGGCGTCGTGGGCCTGTTCTCCCTGCGTCTCGTCGGTCTGTACAGCCACCAGGCGTTGGCGGTCGTGCTGCTGCTCGGGTGCGGTTGGGCGGTCGTGAGCCGCGTCGGGCTGGCGTGGAAGGGGCGTCTCCACCTGGGGTGGTGGCGGGGACTCCGTGCACGCGACGGTCGGTCGCAGCTTCTCCAGGCGGCGGGCCGCGCGAGCTTCTGGGCGGCGGCCTCGGCCGCGTGCCTGGCCGTGTTTCCCCGGTCAGCAGAGATGAGGCCCCTGATCGTCGCGCTGGCCGGGGTCTGCGTGCTGCGAATTGCGGCCTCGTTCCTCACCTCGCACCGGACCAGCACCGGCCCCACCCTCGTCATGGTGGCGGGGGCGTTGGTGCTGGCACTCGATCTCGGTCGTGCGTTCATCGGAGGCTCCGCGGCCACCGTGCACATGGCCCCGCCGTTCGAGGGAGAGTGGCTCGTCCTGCAGGGAGGTCCGAGCCCCCTTCAGAACCACCATCTCGCCGCCTACAACCAGCGGTTTGCCGTCGATCTCGTCCGATTGGAGAACGGGCGCATCTTCGGCGACGGGACGGGCAACGCGGCGGTCCATAGCTGGGAGCAGCCGCTCCGGTCTCCGGTGGACGGCCGGGTGGTGCTCGCACGCGACGACATGGACGATGCGGAGGGCGCCAACTTCGTGACCGAAGCCGCGGACGCCGCGGGGAACGTCGTCGTCATCGAGCTCGACACCGGGCAGTTCGTCGTCCTGGCGCACCTCCGGCACGGGACGCTCCGGGTCCGCGAAGGCGACCGGGTTCGGAGGGGCGACCTGCTGGCTCTGGTCGGCAACTCGGGGAACACGACCATGCCGCACCTTCACCTCCAGGTGCAGACCCATCGCGACCTGTGGGATCCCGACAACCGCTCGGTGCCCTTCGCACTCGACACCGCAGGACACGTCCTGGCCCGCAATGATCGCGTTGGTGCATCGGTCCGTTGACGGTAGGTGTTCCCGAATGCCCCGGGCTGTCAGGGCAAGCGTGAGCTGCCGTGGCCCTGGACGTCCTGCGACCACTGAGTGCACCAGGCCGGGTGGACCGGACGGGACTTCGTGAGCGGGGTGCGGCCTCGCGAGGCTTCTCGAGTAGGATCGCTTGGACAAACCGGTCGGCTGGTGGCCTGGACGAGGGGCGGCGGCGGCCGCAAAGTCGCGACAGCTTCAGCGATGAACGATCTGGTCGCGCGCGCCGTGATCGCTGTGATCGCTGTCGGGTTGGGCATCGCTCGCTGGCGGTTCCATGCCCGTCTTCCAGTGGCCGCGGTCGCGGTGGTGGACTGGGCGATGTCCATCATCGCTGCGCTCGGCCTGACCATCGTCGTGGTCACGGCCCTCGAGCTGTTCCGTCCTTCGCTGCCGCTGTTCTCGGCCCTCGCGATCTACGCCGTCATGTACATCCTGGTCGAGGCGGCGATCCGCTCGGTGCAGCGGCAGACGTCGATATTGGTGCCTGGACGAGACGACGAACCGGACCTGGAGTTCCCGGGGCTGCTCGCCATAGCCGGCCCCATCGGCCGCTTCGGACCCTACGGCCTGACAGCGACGTTCTACTCGTCCCAGCTGCTGTGTTTCTTCAACCCGTTCCAGCTCGTCGAAACGGTTCGACAGGAAACCGGCAACGCAGCCTTGGTCGGACGCGAGAAGCGCAGTGGCGACGACGGTCGAGGTTACAGGACGCGGGTCACGTACACCCTGCCATTTGACGGCGAGTGGTTCGTAGCCAGCGGCGGAGCCACGCCGAAGACCTCCCACTCGTGGGACATCCTGGGACAGCGTTTCGCGCTCGACTTCGTGCAGGTGAACGATTTCTTTCGGACCCACACCGGCAGGGGAACGAAGGCGGAAGAGTACTTCTGCTACGGCCGTGAGATCCGCGCGGCGGCGGATGGGTCCGTGGTCGCCATGGAGGCTCGGGTTCGCCAGGCGTTTCTCGGTTGGGGCCTCTGCGACTTCACGGCCCGCAGCTTCGTCGGCAATCACGTGCTCGTCAAGCATGCCGAGGGAGAGTTCGGGTTGTACGCTCACCTCGTCCGCGGCAGTATCGCCGTCGCGCCCGGCGACCGTGTAGAGCGCGGCCAGGTCCTCGGCCTCTGCGGCCACACGGGCCACAGCACCGAACCGCACCTGCACTTTCACCTGCAGGACTCGGCCGACTTGTTCCGCGGCATGGGTCTGCCGGTGCGCTTCTCGCATCTGCTCGTTGACGGTAAGGCTGGGACCGGCGTGCTCCTCCGCGCCGGGAATCGCGCGCGGTCGCAGTTCCGATCCTGAAGACCGAGGCCGTGGCGTTCGACGCAGGCCGTCAGTCGGTCCGGAGCGCGGTGACCGGGTGAACGCGGCTGGCGCGGCGGGCCGGCAGCCAGGCGGCGACGAGCGCCGCGGCGGCGAGGACGAGCGGCACGCCGACGAACGTCAGCGGGTCGAGCGTGTCGACCTCGAACAGCAGCCCGCCCAAGAGGCGCGCGGCAACGACGGCGAGGGCCAGCCCGAGCGCGCCGCCGATGACCACCAGCCTGAGGCCGCCCGCGACGAGCATCCGCACGACGCGCGCTCCGTCGGCGCCGAGCGCCATGCGGATGCCGACCTCGCGCGTGCGCTGGGAGACGGCGTAGCTGACCACACCGTAGAGGCCAACCGCAGCGAGCGTGAGCGCCAGCACCCCGAAGGCGGACAGGACGAACGCGGAGAGCTGCTGCGGCAAGCGCATCACCGCCAGGTGGCGGTCCATCGTCTTCGACGCGAG
>JAPOWL010000109.1 GCA_026707615.1 Acidobacteriota bacterium
GTCGGTCACGGTGCGGCGGGTCCAGTCGTCCGGCCGGTACCAGTAGACCGGCACGGCGTCGCGGTACTCGGGCGGCTCGGCCGCGGGCCCGGAGAGCGGCGCAGTCACCAGCACCGGGCGGCCGGTGCCGTCGACGTCCGCCCAGCGGATGCGGTGCACGGTGGGCGTGCGGTCCACCTCCCGCGCCTGCCAGAGCTGAGTCGGGTCTCCCGTGTGCGTCAGGAGCGTCAGGATGCCGAGGCTGCGGGCGTGCGTCGTCCCGAAGTCGTGCGCGAGCACCACTTCGGGTATGCCGTCGGCATCGAGATCGCGCGCCGCCGCGTTGATGGCCCGCGTGATGCCGGTCGTCATCACGTGGCGCTCCCAGCCCGGGTTCTCGTACCAGGCCAGCTCGTCGAGCCGCGTCGACAGGCCGATGACGTCGAGCCTCCCGTCGCGGTTCAGGTCGACGACGACCGGCTGGTAACCGCCCGCCAGCTCCGCGTCGATCGTGTGCGCCACCAGGGTCGGCCCGCCCTCCGCGCCGTCCTGGGTCGCACCGCCCTGCACCGAAGCGGATGGACCTTCCCCGGCGCGCGCCGCGCGTCCGACTGGCAGGAGCGACGAAGCGAAGAGGACCAGGGCCGCGGACACCGCGGCGATTGCGAGGCGCGAGCGCTGGGTCATCTGGTTACTCCCCTGGGAATCGCGATCGCCCGGCGGCCCGTGCCGCAACGCGTGCGCCGGACCGCCGAGCCCGGTCAGGCGCGGGAGCCATGCGCCGTCGCCGGCCCGGCCTCCAGCCCTTGCACGTCAGGCGCGCGGGATCCACTCGCCGCCGAGCACGGTGCCCCGCGGGAAGAGGCGCTGGCCGCCGCGGCGGATGTTCTCGTAGTTGTCGACGAACTCGAACCGGCCCACCCGGAGCTCCAGCAGCGCCAGGTCCGCCCGCGCCCCGACGTGCAGCGTGCCGCGGTCGCGGAGGTGCGGGAAGACCCGCGACGCGTTGACGGTCACGCACGCCACCACCTGGGCCAGCGTCATGCCGGCGTCGAGGAACTTCGACATCACCTGCGGCAGATCGACCACGCCGGGCACGCTCCGGCTCGTGAGGTTGCCGTCGGTGGAGATGGTGTCGGGCAGGAAGCCGCTCGCCATGATGTGGTCGAACGTGTCCCACCGGAGGTGCCCGACCCGGCCGTTCGCCACGTCGAAGTGGATGCCGCGGCGGCGGGCCTCCAGCACCTCGGGCCGGATGCGGCCGTCGTCGTCGACGATGGCGTTGGGCGGAGGCGCGTACATGTGGGTCACGATGTCGCCCGGCTTGAGCAGCGCCAGGATGGTCGAGAGCGGCGAGACCGTCTGCCCCATGTGGATCATCACCGGGAGCTCGAACGGGGACGCCGCCTGCTGCGAGCGGCGCAGCACCTCGACGTCGTCCACCGCCACGTTGCGGGACAGGCGCGCCTTGACCCCGACCACGTAGTCGCGGTGGCGGGCGATGGCGTCGCGGGCCGCCCCGACGTCGGCCAGGTCGAGGTCCATCGTGTCGCCGCCGGGCAGAATGCCGGATCGGCCGATGTTGACCAGCAGGCGCCCCTGTTGCGGCGCGTCGCGCGCCACCGCCACCTGCCCGGCGATCGCCTCGGCGCCCGCCGACCCGGCGTCGACCCACGCCGTCACGCCGTCCTCGAGGCAGATGCGCGGTCCCTCCGCCTCGCGGGCGTAGTGGGTGTGAACGTCGATCAGCCCCGGCACGACGAGGCGCCCGCGGGCGTCGATCACGCGGGCGTCGCCGGCATCGACGCCCCGCTCCACCGCCGCGATCCGGCCGCCCGCGATCGCGACGTCGCGGACGGCATCGAGCCCCAGCGACGGATCGATCACCCGTCCGCCCCGCACGACGAGGTCGTACGGTGCCGCGCGGAGGCGCGCCGCGCGGGCGCCGATCGCCGCCGCGGCGGCGGTGGAGACGAACTGGCGGCGCGTCATCGGCATGGCTGGCCTCCCGGTCGGGTGTGAAGGCGAGTGTCTGCGCCTTCGCGCAGCGTGTCAACCGCGGGAGACGGTCGGAAGGAGGTCCCGCCCGCGCTCGCCGAGGTCACGCATCGGTCCCCGCCGGCTCGGCGCGCCGGATCTCGCGCCAGCGGCCGTCGATCAGCAGTTGCGCCGGCTGGTACTCGATCTTGTAGCGCATCTTGCGCAGCTCCGCGATCCAGAAGCCGAGGTAGAGGTAGGGCAGGCCCCGGCGGCGGCACTCCTCCACCTGCTGGAGAATCGCGAAGACGCCGAGGCTGCGGCCCGCCAGGTCGGGGTCGAAGAACGTGTAGACGGCGGCCAGTCCGTCTTCGAGCGTGTCGGTCACCGCGGACGCCACCAGCCGGCCGTCCAGCCGGACGTTCAGGAGGAACGTGCCGGCCCAATTCGGTCGGAGCATGGAGTGCAGTTGCCCGGGCGACGGGGGATACATCCCGCCGTCCGTGTGACGGCCGCAGATGTAGCGGGCGTAGAGATCGAGGCTTTCACGGTCGGGCGTCGCAGGCTCCGCGCGCACGACGAGATCCGCGTTCCGCTTCAGTACCCGGCGGAAGCGGCGGCCCCAGCGGAACCGCTCCACCGCGACTCGGGTGGGTATGCACGCCTCGCAGGACGGGCAGCGCGGGCGGTACAGGTCGTCGCCCGTCCTCCGGAATCCGGCGCGCGCGAGGTCCGAGTAGGTCGCGGGCGAGCGCAGCTCCAGCGGGTGCAGCACCTGCGACCGCGCGTCCCGGTCCTCGAAGTAGACGCACTGGTGCGGAATCGCCACGAAGTGCCGGGGCCGCCCGGACGAGGACCGGGCGTGGCTGGCCCCAGGGCCGGATCGAGACGTCACATCAGCCGTCCAGCAGATTTCGGCATCGCAGCCCGGGGTACATCGAGAAGCCGTGGTCAAGAGTGACCCACTCGCAGCCGTGCTCCATCGCCAACGCGGCGTGGTAGGCGTCCGGCACGCGGTTCCCGGTGGGATGGCGCGTCGCGAACAGGCCTCGGAAGATCCGCCAGTGTCCACTCCCCGGTCGCAGCGGCGTCGTGCCCGGCTGTGCGAGCACGGCGTCGACGAAGGCCGCGGCCGCTTCGGCGGGGGTCGGCGGATGAAAGATGCGCGGATGGGTCAGGATGCGCAGCACGCCGCTCAGCACCAGCTCCGAGAGCCCGAGCGGCTTTCGGCCGGAAACCGTGCCGTCCAGCCAGGCCCGGCACAGGTCGTGATGGGTGGCGTCCGATCGAAACGCGCCCACCAGGACGTTGACGTCAGGGCTCTGCATTCATCAGGTCCTCGAGGGCCGCGTTGTCTGTCAGGTCCACGCCGGGCTGCAACCCCTGCCCATGAAAGACCGGGATCGGCGGGCCGTCCGCGTCGGTCCGCCCTCGACGTGACAGGAACTCGCGCAACGCCTGCTCGACAACCGCCTTCAGGGACCTTCGATCGCGCGCCGCCTGCGATTTCGCCGCCTGCAGCAGCAGGTCGTTGATGTCAACCGTAGTTCGCATGCACAAAAGCATACTATTGCATGCGCGTTTATGCAAGCATCCCGGAAACGACCGTACCCGCTCCATCGCACCGGGGTACCACAACCGCCGCGCCTCGCCTCTCGCTCGACTGCTGTCCTGGCGTACCGCAAGAACCAGCGCATGCCGGTCCTTCAAGCAGGGACCGTGCCAAGCAAACCTGGACGTGCCCAGCCCAACCCATCCAGGCTGATGCCCCTACGAAAGTCGAGGGTAGGCAGCACGCCCTCAGTGGTGCGTGGCGGAGGCGATTCCCGCAATCACGGAGACGGCTCGTTCGATTCCCGCCCGCGAGACGTCGAGGTGGGTGACGGCGCGGATGTCGCCGCCGGCGCCGCTCACGCGCACGCCGGACGCGGCCAGGCGGTCGACGAACTTGCGGTTGCTCAGGCCGAGGCCACCGATGTCGAAGAAGACCATGTTGGTGTCGGGCTCCGCCGTCCGCACGGCGACGCCGTCGATCCCGCTCAGGCCGCGCGCCAGCAGACGGGCGTGCTCGTGGTCCTCGGCCAGGCGGTCGACGTGATGGTCGAGGGCGTAGAGGCAGCCGGCGGCGGCGATGCCCGCCTGGCGCATGGCGCCGCCGAAGAGCTGCTTGTAGCGCCGGGCGGCGGCAAGGAAATCGCGCGACCCCGCCAGCACGGCGCCGATCGGCGCGCCGAGCCCCTTGGTGAAGTCGATCCAGACGCTGTCGACCTCGGCCGCGAACGTCGCCGCGGGAACACCGCTTGCCACGCACGCGTTGAGCAGCCGGGCCCCGTCCATGTGGAGCGGCACGCCGCGCGCCCGCGCGCACGCCGAGACGGCGCGGAGCTCTTCCGGCTTCCAGACGGCCCCGCCACCGAAGTTGTGGGTCTGCTCGACGCAGACCAGCCCCACCGGCTGCCCGTAGGGCACCGGCACGGCCACTACCCGATCCATCGCCGCGTCAAGTTCGGCCGGCGTGAAGATCCCGCGCTCGGTCTGGATCGGCTGCACCATGACACCGGAGGCCAGCGCCGCCCCGCCCGACTCCGCCCGGATGACGTGCGCCATCCCCTCGGCGATGAGCGCATCCCCCGGCCGGGTGTGAGTCTTGACCGCCACCAGGTTGCACATCGTGCCGGTCGGGAGCCAGAGCGCGGCCTCCTTCCCCAGCAGATCCGCCACCCGCTCCTGCAGCCGGAGGATGGTCGGGTCCTCGGCCTTCTGCTCGTCCCCCACCTCGGCCGCCGCCATCGCGGCGCGCATCCCCGGCGTCGGTCGGGTCTCGGTGTCGCTGTAGAGCGAGACGGTGTCTTCGTTCGCTGGCATGGTCGCTCGGTGGTCGCCCGGCGCCGCCTCAGGGCATGTGCTCCCTGGCCCGCGCGGACAGCTCCTCGTCGGTCAGCTTCTCCTGACGGGTGGCGAACATCCAGGTGTTGCCGGTCGGGTCCTTCACGGCGGCGGTGCGGTCGCCATAGAACGCGTCGGCCGGTTCCAGTAGGACACCGCCCCGGCCCCCAGGGCCCGGGTGTAGGTGGCATCGGTGTCCGGCACGTACACGTAGACGTAGCAGGGGAGCGCCGGAAAGCCCTCCTGCGCCCTGCCCATCATCACGTACGAATCGCCGATGGCGACCCGCGCGTGCCCCGTCCTGCCGTCCTGGCCGGGGACCCGCTCCTTCTCCGTGGCGCCGAACGCTGCCGTGAGAAAGTCGATGAGCTGATCGACATCGCTGGCGACGAGGTACGGCGTCACGCTGCGTTGGCCCTCCGGGGCGGCGCTCTCGCTCATCGAGACTCCTCCTCGTTGTCCTCGAAACGGCGCCCCGCTCTTCCCTGAAACGGCGCCCCGTCCCCCGCGCGGTGACGGCGGCAGCCCGCCGCCCTCCAACCGTTGGGGGGGGCCGGCTCTCGGCGTCGATGCCGGGCCCACGCGTCCTGCCCCTACGGCAGCGCGAACGCCACCAGGCGCGCGTCGGGCCCGGCGCCGGTCGCGATCACGATGAACTGCCGGCCCGCGCGGGAGCGGTAGGTCATGGGGTTGCTGCTGGTCCGGAACTCGGTGGCGAAGCGCGTCACCTCGCGGCCGGTCGCGGCATCGAAGGCGTAGAGCCAGGGATCGCCGCCCCCGAGGAAGACCAGCCCGCCGCCGGTGACCAGGGGCCCGGGGGCGCCCGGCGTGCCGAGGCGCTCGGGCAGGTCGACCCCGCGCAGCAGCGGGTGCGCGCGCATGACGCGGCTCCCCTCCCCGAACGGGACGCTCCAGGCGATGTCGCCTGCGTCGAGGTCGATGGCGACCAGGCGGGCGTAGGGCGGCTTGACGAGCGGGATCGGCCCCAGGCGGCTCCGCTCCGCGGGGACGTAGCCGCCGAGCCCCCGGAAGATGCCGGCGGAGCCGCCGCGCGGGCAGTTGTTGGTGTAGGCGACGTCGACCTCGGGCAGGTCGGGGTCGGTCTCGCAGACCTGGTTCGGCGAGACGCCCTCCGACGTGCGAACGTAGAGCCGGTTGGTCTCCGGGTCGAGCGCCGCCCCGCCCCAGTTGGCGCCGCCGTCGACGCGCGGGCGCTGCAGCGTCCCGCGCAGGCTGGGCGGGGTGAAGAGCGGCCCCAGCCGGTAGGTCCGGAGCTCCTCGACCGCGAGGCGGTGGATCTCCGGCGTCAGGTCGTTGGCGTCGTCGAGCGAGACGCCCTGCGCCGCGAACGGCGGCGGCTTCGTCGGGAACGGTTGGGTGGGGTACGGCACCTCGCCCGGCACGTCGGTCTCGGTGTCCACCGGCCGCTCCTCGATCGGCCAGACCGGCTCCCCCGTCACCCGGTCGAAGACGTAGGTGAAGCCCTGCTTCGATACCTCGGCCACGGCGTCGATGGTCCGCCCGTCGACTTCCAGCGTCATCAGGTTGGGCGCCGACGTGAAGTCGTAGTCCCACAGCCCGTGGTGCACGGCCTGGAAGTGCCACTCGCGCTGCCCGGTCCGCGCGTCG
>JAPOWL010000232.1 GCA_026707615.1 Acidobacteriota bacterium
GCAACGTCACCGCGGGGGCGCTGCCGTGGCTCGCCGGCCTAGCCACGCCGCTCCTGACGCAGCTGGCCAACGGGCCGGCCGCGACGGTGGCGATCTCCACGACGCTCTATCCGATCGCCGACGCCCTCGGCTACAACGCCGCGGTGCTCGCCCGTATCATCGCGGGCACCGCCGACGCGGTGACGCTCCCCTGGGCCAGCGGCGTCGTGGCGGTGACGTTCGCCTCCGGCGCCGTCGGGCTCGGCACGATGTTCCGCGTCGGCGTAGTCGTCACAATTTTGACGTCGATCGTCGTGGTCGTGCTGAGCACGATCCTCGTGCCCGCCCTGCAGGCGTTCGCGGTGGGGTGACGCCGTCCGGCCGGTGGTGGGAAGGGCGGTCGCCGACCGGGCGGGCGTCCGGTCTACGTCATCGGCGGGTCCGCCGGGGCGGCTGCTATACTCGACGGCGATGGCTGAGGGCGCGTTTGCGGTCACGACGGCGCCGCTCGAGCCGGGGCGGCTGGCGGGGATCGTGACCGCCGCCTTCGACGGCAGCGGGCCGGGGGCGGGGGCCGTGGCGTCCTTCGTCGGCACGGTCCGCGACCGGAACCAAGGGCGGCGGGTGGACCGGCTGGAGTACGAGGCCTACGAGCCGCTGGCGGTCAAGGCCTTCGAGCGGATCGCGGCCGAGGCCGGGGAGCGCTGGCCGGACGCGCGCCTGGCCATCCACCACCGGCTGGGGCGGCTGGCCGTAGGCGAGGCGAGCGTGGCCATCGCCGCCGCGTCGCCGCACCGCGCCGAGGCGTTCGCGGCGTGCCGCTACGCCATCGAGCGCATCAAGCAGATCGCCCCCATCTGGAAGCACGAGTACTTCGAGGGCGGCGACGTCTGGATCGAGGGGGCGACCGCCGACCCCGACGACGCCGAGGCGCGCGAGACCGCCGTTCGACGCGCATGCGCGTGACGGTCCGCCTGTTCGCCCGCCTGCGGGAGATTGCCGGCGCCGAGACCCTGGTGCGCGAGCTGCCGCCGGGCACGACGGCCGGCGGCCTGTGGGACGACCTGGCGCGCGAGTTCCCGGAGCTGGCCGAGTACCGGAGCGCCGTGTCCACCGCGGTGAACGAAGAGTACGCCCGCATGGACGCGGCGATCGCCGAAGGGGATGAGATAGCCTTCCTTCCACCCGTATCCGGAGGCTGAGCGCCAACAGATTGACGCCCCTGGCGGGCGCGGCAAGCGCGGCGGGTGAACCATGTTCGAGAAGCTGCAGGCGATCGAGGAGCGCTACGACCGGCTGCTGGCGCTCATCTCCACCCCCGAGGTGCAGGCGGACCAGGACGAGTACCGCACGCACACGCGGGCGCTGGCGGAGCTCGAGCCGCTGGTCGACCGCCTCCGCGAGTACAAGTCGGTGGTGACGGAGGCGGCGCAGGCGACCGAGCTCCTCGACGGCGACGACGCCGACCTCCGGGAGCTGGCCGCGCAGGAGGTGGAGGCGCTGAACGACCGCCGCGAGGAGCTGGAGGCGGCCATCCGGATCCTGCTGCTGCCGCGCGACCCGAACGACGAGAAGAACGTCGTGCTGGAGATCCGCGCCGGCACGGGAGGCGACGAGGCGGGGCTCTTCGCCGGCGACCTGTTCCGGATGTACAAGCGCTACGCCGAGGGCGAGGGCTGGCGGGTGGAGCTGCTGTCGCTCAACGAGACGGGCGTGGGGGCGATCAAGGAGGTCATCGCGCTCATCGAGGGCCGCCGCGTCTACAGCCGGCTGAAGTACGAGAGCGGCGTGCACCGGGTGCAGCGGGTGCCCGCAACGGAGGCGAGCGGCCGCATCCACACGTCGACGGCCACGGTCGCGGTGCTGCCGGAGGCGGAGGAGGTCGACATCCGCATCGACCCCAAGGAGCTGCGCATCGACACCTTCTGCTCGAGCGGGCCCGGCGGGCAGAGCGTCAACACGACGTACTCGGCGGTCCGCATCACGCACCTGCCGACGGGGCTCGTGGTCTCGCAGCAGGACGAGAAGTCGCAGATCAAGAACAAGGCGAAGGCGATGAAGGTGCTCCGCTCGCGCCTCTACGACCTCGAGCGGCAGCGCCAGCAGGACGAGATTGCCGAGGACCGCCGCGGCCAGGTGGGCACCGGCGAGCGGTCCGAGAAGATCCGCACCTACAACTTCCCGCAGAACCGGCTGACCGACCATCGCATCGGGTTCACGACGCACAAGCTGCCCGCGGTGCTCGACGGGGCGCTCGGCGAGATGGTCGAGACGCTGGCCACCCACTACCAGTCGGAGAAGCTGAAGGCGGCCGAGGCCAAGACGTCCGCATGACCGTCCTCGACGAGGTGCGGGCGGCCCATCGGCGGCTGGTCACGGCGGGCCTCGGCCCCGACCACGCCGCGACCGACGCCGAGGTGCTGGCGCGCCACGCGCTCGGCTGGGACCGGGCCACCTATCTCAGCCGGCGCCGGGAGCCGCCGCCGGACCGCTTCGCGGCGGACTACCGCGCGCTGGTGGGGCGGCGCGCGGGGCGCGAGCCGGTTTCCGCCATCACGGGGCGGCGCGAGTTCTGGGGCCTGACGTTCGAGGTGGGGCCCGCGGTGCTGACGCCGCGGCCCGAGACCGAGCTGATCGTCGAGTGGTCGCTGCGCCTCGTCGGGGCGCGGCGGGGGGCGGCGCTCCGGGTCGTCGACGTCGGCACGGGCTCGGGGTGCCTGGCCGTGGCCCTGGCGCACGAGCTGCCGGCGGCCCGCGTCGTCGGCACCGACCTCTCCCCTGCCGCGGTCGCCGTTGCCCGGCGCAACGCGCGTGCGAACGGCGTCGCGGAGCGGATCCGCTGGGTGGTGACGTCGCTCCTGGACGGGTTCCGCATCGCCGCGCCGGCCGGACGCAGGGACGGCGACGGGGCGGGCGGCGACGGGGCGGGCCGCGGCGCGCCGGCCGGTCGGGGCTGGGACCTCATCGTCGCCAACCTGCCCTACGTGCCGTCGGCGGCGACGAGGGTGCTCAGCCCGGAGGTGCGCGACCACGAGCCGTGGCTGGCCCTCGACGGGGGCCGCGACGGTCTGGAACCGCTACGCGCGCTGCTCGCCGGCGCGCCGGCGCACCTGGCCGCTGGGGGGCACCTCGTAGTCGAGTTCGGCGCGGGGCAGGAGGACGCGGTGCGTTCGCTCGTCGACGCCACCCCGGCCCTCACGCTGCTCGACGTGGCCGGGGACCTGGCGGGCATCCCCCGCGTGGCGGCCATCCGAGGAGCGTAGCCGGGGACCGACCGGAGTCGACCGGGAGCTGAAAATGGAAGACTGCCTGTTCTGCCGCATCGCGAGCGGCACGATCCCCGCCCGCAAGGCCTACGAGGACGACGCGCTGGTGGCCTTCCACGACCTCAACCCGCAGGCGCCGGTCCACGTCCTCGTCATCCCGCGCAAGCACATCGCCACCGTCAACGATCTGACGGCGGAGGACGAGGCCACGGTCGGCGCGATGGTGCGCCGGGCGGCGGCCATCGCCCGCGACCTGGGCCATGCCGAGGCCGGCTATCGGACGGTCTTCAACTGCAACGCGGCGGCGGGCCAGACCGTCTTCCACATCCACCTGCACCTGCTGGCCGGCCGCGACCTGACCTGGCCGCCGGGGTAGCCGGTCCGGATTTCGTCCGGGCGGAGGGCCCAGGTTGGCGGGGCCTGTGTCAGGGCGACTTCCCGCCACGGTCCGACAACAGGATGTTGTCGATGCGGGTGTTCACGGCCGCGATTTGCGCCGTCAGGTCGCGTCGCACGCCGTCCACGTCCCGGCGCACGCCGTCCACGTCCCGACGCACGCTCTCGACCATCCGCCACACCCCGACCAGCACGCCGACGCCCGTCAGCACCGTCGCGATCACGTCGGGGCTCATATCCTTCAACTTGGCCGCCGGGCTGGATCCAACTACTCCGGGGCGGACGGGGCGCCGGCGGCCTGGCGGTCGAGGTGGTTCACCATGTAGCGGCGGAGCTCCTCCATCTGGGCGTCCGTACGCTGCGTGTTGGCGCGGATCTCGGCCGTGATGCGCTGCTCGGCGGCCGCCAGGGCCTCACGCAGCTCGGCTTCGGTGGCCGTCAGGGCTTCTCGCAGCTCGGCTTCCGTGACGAAGATGCCGCCGAGCAACCCCAGCGCCAATGTGATCCCGGCCAGCAGTGCCGCCGAGGCGGAGGTCCAGACGGCGGCCTTGTCCCACGCGCTGAAGATGGGAGGGGACGGCTTGCCAGGCGTGTCGGACATCTCGGGGCTCCAGGTCTGCCGGTCGCGAGTCGCGAGCAGCACGACCTGATGTCCAGCGTATCACAGGGCAGACCCGGGCATGCGATTCGTGAACCACCTCGGCGTCCGTCCGCGCCGTACTACGGCGCAGACTCCCGCCGCGACCTCGATCGTTCGGCGGGGCCGGCCAGCAGGGCAGGGAGCTCCGTCAGGGAGCGGACCACCGGCACGCCGGCGCCGGGCTCCGCCGGGGGATCGCCGGAGCGGACGAGGAGGACGGCGCCCATGCCGGCCCGCCGCGCGCCGTCGATGTCGTGCACCACGCTGTCGCCCACCATCACACCGTCTCCGGCCGCCACCCCGACCGCGGCGAGGGCGGCGCGGAAGATGCTGGGGTCGGGCTTCAGGCGGCCGTGCTCGTAGGACGACACCGCGGCGGAGACGAAGGGATCGAGCGCGAAATGGCGCTGGAAGGTCGTCAGGCAGCGGTGGGTGTTGGAGATGAGGCCGATGCGGTAGCCGCCGCGATGCAGGACACGCAGCGTCGCCAGGACGTCGTCGTAGAGCGCGAAGTGGTGGGGGTGGCCCCACTCGTCGTAGATCTCGCGCGCGCAGCGGTCGAGCTGCCGCTCCGGACCCTCCGCCCCCATGCCGCGCAGGACGCGCGCCGCGTAGCGGATGAACGGGTCGGGGCGGTAGACGGTGTTGCGGGCGACGTCGAGCTCCGCCGCCGCGTCGGACACCGCCGCCGCGAAGCGCCGGGGGTCGGCGCGCAGGCCGTGGCGCGCGGCGAACGCACGGTAGCCGTCGCCCCCGAAGGCGGGGCCGGGATGGATGAGGGTGTAGTCGACGTCGAAGAAGACCGCCTTCATGATCGGGTGGCCCGGGCTCCGTCGGCCGCCCCGGCTCCGTCGGTCCCCGCGTCCGCGTCCGCGGACCCGGCGCCTCCCGCCTCCGCAGGCCCGCCGTCGGCGGCCGCGGGATCGGTGCCGTCCAAGGCCACGGGCCCGGCGATCGCCACGGCGGCGCGCTCGGGCGCGAGCAGGGCGCGGGCGGCGGCGTTGACCTCGTCGCGCGTGACCGCTCCGAGCAGGCCCGGCACCCGCCGGTCGTAGTCGAGCCCGAGCCCGAAGCGCTCGGCGTTCTGCAGGAACGCCGCCGTGCCCGCGTTGGTCTCCAGCGTCCGCGGGAGCGAGCCGACCAGGTAGCGGCGGGAATCCTCCAGCTCGGCCTCGGTCACCCCCTCGGCGCCCATCTCGGCGACCACCTCGTCGATCGACGCCAGGGCGCGGTCGACGTTGGCGGCGTTGATGCCGGCGCGGACGATGAGGGGGCCGGCGATGCGGTCCGCCTCGAAGCCGGCGAAGGCGTAGTAGGCCATGCCCTGCCGCTCGCGCACGCTGCGGCCGACCCGGCCGCCCATGCCGTACTGGCCGAGGACGTTCGCCAGCAGGACGTGGGCGTGGTAGGCCGGATCGGTGCGGGCGACGGCGGCGAAGCCGTAGGCCAGATCGACCTGCGCCTTGCCCGGCATGGGGACGACGTCGCGCCGGCGACCGGCCGCGGCGGGGGGCGGGGCGAGGTCCGGCGGCGGGTCCGGCGCGGCCTGCCAGCCGTCGAAGGCGGCGGCCACGGCGTCGCCGGCGGCAGCGGCCGCGACGTCGCCGACGACGACGACGGAGAGCGCGGACGGCGCGATGCGGTCGCGGTGGTAGTCGAGCAGGGCGCCGCGGTCGATGCCCTCGACGGAGGCCGCCGTCCCCTTCACGCGGCGGCCGTAGGGGTGGCCGGCGCCGTAGAGCAGCCGGTTGAGGCGCTCGAGGGCCCGCGCGGCGGGGCTGTCGTCGTCCTGCCGGATGGAGGTCAGGATCTGCCGGCGCCGCTTCTCGACCTCCGCCTCCGGGCAGCGCGGGTCGCGCACGATGTCGGCCAGCAGGTCGACCATCGCCGCGAAGTCCTCCGCGAGGCAGGTGCAGCCGAGCGACAGCGTGTGCCGCGTGGCGTGCACGGCCAGCGTCACGCCGCCGCCGTCGCACGTCTCGGCGATCTCGTCGGCCGAGCGGCGCGACGTGCCGCGGTCGAGGACGCGCGCGAGGAAATGGGCCGCGCCGGGAGCGCTCGCCGGTTCGCAGACGCTGCCGGCGTCGATCGAGAGGTTGAGGGAGACGGCTGGCGTCGTGTGCGCCTCCTGCTCGATCACCGCCGCCCCGTTGGCGAGGGCGCGGCGCACGGGGGCGGGCCGGCCCG